>CBDTZA010000139.1:0-5694 GCA_965364785.1 uncultured Roseovarius sp.
GGGGAAAACCTCGGCAGGGGCGTCGCGGTGGCCGCGTACCAGCTTTGCGGATAGGCACCGCGACGATCATTGGCATAAAGCAGGTTCATGGGCTTCTTCTTGGCTTAAATACTCTCGCCGAAGGCGCTCAGACGTTCAGCAACAAATGCTCGCGTTCCCATGGGCTGATCACCTGGAGGAACTCTTCATATTCGGTACGTTTCACGATGGCATAGACCCGAGCAAACTCTGGCCCGAGAATGGCGTGCAGCGCGGTTGCCTCTTCGAACATATCAAGCGCGTCACCCATCACATTGGGGATGTCGGACTCGCCGGCATAGGCATCGCCCTTGAACTGCTTCTTGGGCCATTCCTCGTTGATGATCCCCAACAGGCCACAGGCCAGGCTAACCGCGATGCCCAGATAGGGGTTGCAATCCATGCCGGCCATGCGGTTTTCCACGCGGCGCGCTTCGGGGCCCGACAGCGGCACGCGGATGCCGGTGGTGCGGTTGTCACGCCCCCAGGCCAGGTTGATCGGCGCGGCGTGATCTTTCACATAGCGGCGATAGGAATTCACATAGGGCGCCATCACCGCGATGGCCGAAGGCAGATGCTTTTGCAGCCCACCAATAAAATGGAAAAACGCATCGGTCTCGCCGCCTTGCGGTCCGGCAAAGATGTTGTTTCCGGTTTCGATGTCAAGGATCGAGTGATGGATATGCATCGCGCTGCCCGGCTCGTCTTCGATCGGCTTGGCCATGAAAGTGGCAAAGCAATCGTGGCGCAGGGCCGCCTCGCGGATCAGACGTTTGAAGTAAAACACCTCATCGGCCAGTTTGACCGGATCGCCGTGGCGCAGATTGATCTCAAGCTGCCCGGCGCCGCCTTCCTGGGTGATGCCGTCAATCTCAAAGCCCTGCGCCTCGGCGAAATCATAAATGTCGTCGATCACCGGGCCAAATTCATCCACCGCCGTCATTGAATAGGCTTGCCGTGCGGCGGCGGGGCGGCCAGAGCGGCCCATCATCGGCTTGATTTCCTGGGCCGGGTCGATGTTGCGCGCGACCAGGAAAAATTCCATCTCGGGGGCGACCACCGGCTTCATGCCGCGGTCCTTATACATCTGCACCACCCGGCGCAGCACGTTGCGCGGGCTGAACGGGATCGGCGTGCCGTCACGGTCATAGGCATCATGGATCACTTGCAGGGTCCAGTCGCCGGTCCAGGGCGCGGCGGTGGCAGTGCTCATATCCGGCTTGAGGATCATGTCACGCTCAATAAACCCGTCCTCGCCTGCGGCCTCGCCCCAGTCGCCAGTGATGGTCTGAAAAAAGATTGAGTCGGGCAGGTGGAAATAATCCTGGCGCGCGAATTTCGAGGCCGGCACCGCCTTGCCACGGGCGATGCCGGGCAGGTCGGAAATGATGCATTCGACCTCGTCCAGCCGTCGGCCTTCAAGATAGGCCTGAGCGGCTGCAGGCAGGGAATTGGTCAGTTTTGAAAGATCGGCCATCTCAGGCACCTCGTTTTAAAAATGTTGCCATGCGGTTGGCGATTTCGGCACTTGCGGTCGGCAGGTTGAGCCGGTCCGCCGCGTCTTGCAGCAAGGCCTCGGGCACAACGCCGGGCCCGCGGTGGTGAAGAAGGCGGTCCACCATCGTGGCGGTGAATTCGGGGTGGGGCTGGATCGTGTAAATGCGGTCACCATAGACCAGTGCCGCGTTTTCGCAAAATGCGCTGGTTCCAACCACTTGCGCGCCTTCGGGCAGTTTGGTCACCTGATCCTGATGCCAGGCATTGAGCGGCAGGCGGGTGCCCTCAATCTCATAATCGGTGACGCCCACGGACCAGCCGCCGCCGAATTTCTCAACCGTGCCGCCAAGCGCCTGCGCAATGATCTGGTGGCCAAAGCACACCCCGACAAGCGGGCGGCCATCTGCGTAGATATCTCGGATCAGTTGTTCCAGCGGCGCGATCCAGGGGAGATCTTCATAAGCGCCATGCTTGGAGCCGGTGATAAGCCAGCCATCGGCGGCCTCGGGGCCGGAGGGAAATTCCCCGTCAACCACGTTATAGGCGTCAAACTCAAAGCCATGCCCGGCCAGAAGATTGGCAAACATCACCTCGTAATCGCCAAGCTCATCAAGCACGATATCGGGGGCGTGGCCGGTTTTCAGGATTCCAATCTTCATAGGACTCTCATAATTTGATCAAATTCAGGTTAACCGAGCCGGTGTGATGCGGCAAGCCCGGCGCGCATGGCCGGATTTAGGTCAGACTATACCGTTTCGAGACAGGTCTTCCAGTGGTGTTCCTCGGGGATTCCGGACATCGGTGCAGATTCCTGGCGTTTGGTCATCACCAGATTGCGGATAAGTTCGGCATCGACGATCTTTGCATTCAGCGGGTCGGACGCGAACCGATCAATCGCGCACCCCCAGTCGGGGGCAAGATAATTTGATCAAAAAACCTCAGGCGGGGTTAAGGGCCCGGAGCGCGCGCGTTATTTGACGGCGTTTTGCCAGCGGTTTTCCAGCTTTTCGATGGCGGCGATCCGTTCGCTCGTCTTGGGATGGCTCAAAAGCCAGGCCGGCATCACACCGCCGGCCCCCTCGGTCAGCGCCTCAAGCTTGGTGAACAGCGACTTTTGCGGCGCGGTGCCAATCCCGGCCTTGGTCAAAAGGGCGGCGGCATAGGCGTCGGCCTCATATTCGTCGCCGCGCGACAGGCGCGCCGCCAAAAGCCGGGTCAGCCCGCTGGCGATCCAGGCACCAATGCCGGGCAAAAACCGCGAGAGCACCATGGCAAGCGCGGTGCGCAGGGCGTTTTGCCCCGAAAAGTCGATCATCCGCCTGCGGGAATGGCCCAAGGCAACATGGCCCAGTTCGTGGGCGATGACGCTGGCCATTTCATCGGCACTGACCTCGCCGGTCTGGAACTTGCGGTAAAATCCACGGGTGATGAAAATGCGCCCATCCGGCGCGGCAAGTCCGTTGACCGGATCAATTTCATAGATATGCACCCGCACCCGCGAAATATCGAGCGCGCGCGCCATGCGGTCTGTCATGTGCTTGAGCATCGGGTCGGCAAGCTCACTCGATTGCGCATCAAGCTCTCGCGTGGTGCGCCAGACCGAAAAGCGATACATGACAAAGGCGTAAAGCACGGCCAGCAGGATGGGTGTAAAGCGGATCATAAGTAATATATGGGGCAGGGCGCGCGGCCTGACAAGCGTGGCCTGTCAGAGTTAACGGCCTAGCCCGAACAGCTTGCCCCGCCCAGAACGCAGAACTTGGCGCAATGGGGGTGGTTGAGATGTACGTCACGCTCGGCCTCGGCCAGGGTCTCGCCCAGCTCGAATTCGGGCGCATACGGCAGCAGGGTACAGGCCAGAACCGCCGGGTTTTCGGCGCCCTTGCGTTTGACCACCATGCGCGACGAGGCGCACATCGTATCCTTGGGGCTCTTGTCAAGGACACCCCAACAGGCGGTGGTGATCTCGGGCACTTCGGCGGTTTCATCCATTTCGGGGAAAAGCACCGTTGCGGCGGGATCATTGGCGTCGATGTCAAAGCCATGCGCGATATAAAGGTTGCGATAGCCCTCGCGCGATTGCGCCTCGCTCTCGCCCCAGACGGTGCGCCCGGCGACGGTCATGCGAAACCCGTGGTCGCGCAGCCATTGCATGCCCTCGATCGTGCGTTTGAACGCGCCCTTGCCGCGCTCTTCGTCATGCAGCGCCTCGGACCAGTGATCGACCGAAATCCGCAGGGTGATCTTGTCGCGCCAGGTCTTGGCCAGATCAAGCAGACCCGCGCGCATGGATTTGCGCATCATCGGGCGCATGGCGTTGGTCAGGATCAAGACCTCATATCCGGCTTCCAGCGCGGCACGCGCCATGGCGATGATCTCGGGGTTCATGAACGGCTCGCCGCCGGTAAAGCCGATTTCGGTAATCGGCCAGCCGCGCGCGGTGATCTGGTCAAGGTAATCGCGCACCTCAGATTCGGTGATATAGACTAGCGCATCATTGGTGGGAGAGCTGAGGATATAGCAATTGTTGCACTCGATATTGCACAGCGTTCCGGTGTTGAACCACAGCGTTTCAGGATGGCTCAGGGCCACGCTGGCGCGGGTTTGACCATCGGCGGTAACGTTCGGGTCCTGAAATTTGCCAAGATTGGCCGAAGCCGTGACACCATCTTTCATACTGCAATCCGCTTTCTGTTTGCTTTTTGTCGCCTATCTGTTGCGAACAGGCAAGTGAAGCCATCTGACCTGGCTTGACGCCATTGTGAAGACCACACGACATGTTAGAGTTGTCATCAGAGGCCCGTCACCCGAAAACGTTGGGTGACACAAAGCAGGAGTGGTCGTCATGGCGTCGCGGGTAATCCCGGTAGAACCCTTTGATCTGGTGATTTTTGGCGGCACGGGCGATCTTGCCCGGCGCAAGATCTGGCCGGCGCTGTTCCGGCGCTTTGTCGCCGGGCAGATTGAGGGCGACGTGCGCCTGATCGGGGCCGCGCGCAGCGACATGGACAGCGCCGCCTATCGCGATTTTGTACGGGCCGCGATTGTCGAGTTCGGGGGCGAAGAATCCGGGGGCAAGAAGGATTTGTCGTCCTTTCTCAAGATGTTGGATTATGTCATTCTGGATGCACGTGGCGATGATGGCTGGGTCGAACTGGCCGCATTGATACGGCCGAACCGGATTCGGGCGTTCTATTTCTCCGTGGGGCCCTCGCTGTTTGGCGATCTGGCCAAGCGGTTGCACAAACATGGCATGGCGGATGAGACAAGCCGCATCGTGGTCGAAAAACCCTTTGGTCGCGATCTGGAAACAGCGCGCGATCTGAACCGGGTTCTGGCGCAGCATTTTGACGAGGGTCAGATTTACCGGATTGATCATTATCTGGGCAAGGAAACCGTGCAGAACCTGATGGCGATCCGGTTTGGAAATGTCCTATTCGAGCCGCTCTGGAATAGCCAATATGTCGATCACATCCAAATCACGGTGGCCGAATCTGTTGGTGTTGGCGGGCGCGGCGATTATTATGACAAATCGGGTGCCATGCGCGACATGGTGCAAAACCACATGATGCAGCTGTTATGCCTGATCGCGATGGAACCCCCGGCCAAGTTTGATCCCGACGCGGTGCGTGACGAAAAGCTCAAGGTCATTCGTGCGCTTGATCCAGTCAAAGGCGGCGATGTGGTGCGCGGCCAATACGAGGCGCAGGGCGACAAGCCAGATTACCGCAGCCAGGTGGAAAACCCCGATAGTACCACGGAAAGCTTTGTCGCGCTCAAGGCCCTGATCAGCAATTGGCGGTGGGCGGGTACTCCGTTTTATTTGCGCACCGGCAAGCGGTTGCGCGCGCGCGCCAGTGAGATTGCGGTCGTCTTCAAGGATGCGCCGCATTCAATTTTTGGCGCCGATGCCGGGCGGCACCGCAATATCCTGACGATCCGCCTGCAACCCAATGAGGGGATCGAGCTTGGCGTGACCATCAAAGAGCCGGGGCCGGGCGGTATGCGCCTGATCGACGTGCCGCTTGATATGACCTTTGCAGAGGCTCTTGGGTCGGAAGATGCCGATTTTCCAGATGCTTACGAGCGACTTATCATGGATGTGATCCGTGGCAACCAGACCCTGTTCATGCGCGGTGACGAGGTCGAGGCGGCCTGGGCCTGGACCGATCCGATCAT
>CBDTZA010000140.1:0-5683 GCA_965364785.1 uncultured Roseovarius sp.
CCATCGACGAGCCGACCAAGACCTGCGGGCCATGGGTAAGCGTAGTGATCGCCGCCTTGGCATCCGCCGCCCAATCCCCGACGCACCCATCGCTAAAGGCACCCGATGACTGGCCGTGCCCGGAATAGTCGAACCGCAGAAAAGCGCGGCCGGTTTTGCGGGCCCAGTCTTCAAGAAAGATCGCCTTGGTGCCCTCCATATCGGATTTGAACCCGCCCAGAAACACCACGCCCGGCTCGGCTCCCGGCGTCTGGTGATAGGCCAGCCTGCGGCCAGTGTCGGTGGTCAGGCAACCGGGATCGGGCATGGCATCCTCCGTCGTTATGCCGCGCGATCATGCACCGCGACGCCGCGCCGGGTAAACCGGTTTTCGCCGCCCCCTTGGCCTAGCTGTCGACCGACCGCAACGTCAGGGCCAGTGCGCCGCCAAGGAACGACATCACCGCAAAGCCCGCCAGCGCCCCGGTCGGACCGATAAAGGACAGCGCCCCGCCAAACGCCCCCGCCAGCAACAGGATAATCCCGATTGCCGTATTGGCCAGCGCGGCGTTTTGCGAGCGCTTGTTTTCGTCCGATATATCAACAAGGTAAACCGAGCGCGCCTGACGCACCCCGTGATAGGCCAGCATCAACACAAACAGGATGGCAGGGATCACGCCGGGATTGTCGGCCAGTCCTGCCCCTTGGGCAAATATCGCCGCCAGCATGGCAAATCCGGCGGCACCACCGGCCAGCAACAGCACCAGCGGGCTATGCCCATCGGCCATCCGTCCCCAGATGTAAGAGCTTAGAAAAGACGCCCCCGACGAGGCCAGCACAAGCGCACCAAGCGTGTTAAGCGCCGCGCCGCCCTGCGCCGACAAAAGTACCATATAGGGCGGTGCAAGTGCAGTTGAGACCAGCAACCCGCGCACCAGAATAAAGCGGCGCAGATTGGCATCATTGCGCAGGATCGCCAAGTATCCGTCCGTCGCACTGCCGGTTTCAGGCGTGCTATCCTCTTCGCTAAGCTGTGCCAGAATGAGCGCGGCCAGCCCCCAGGCCAACGCGGCCAGGCCGATTGCGCCGACGATCGCGCCGCGTGTCTGTAAAAGGCCAGTGATCAGCAGCGCGGCAAAGACAAGCACCCCCGCCGCCGAAACAGACCCGGCAAGGCCGGTCACCGCGCCGCGCCTCGATTGCCCCACGGTTTTGCCAAGGATGTCTTTGTAGGACACGGAACAGGCGGCGCGGGCCAATGCCAGAACCGCCAGAAGCGCACAGGTCACAAGCCCTGCGGCCCAACCGGTGAGCGTAAGCGCCGCAACCGCGATAAGGGCCGCCGCGAGCCCCTGTACCGCGCTGCCTATCACCCAGACCCAACGCCGCTGGCGAAGGCGTTGCATCCAGGCGCCGAACACAAGCTGTGGCAAGAGCGCGCCCGCCTCGCGGATCGGCACAAGCAGGCCCACAAACACCGCCGGCGCGCCCAAAACTCCCAAGAGCCAGCTCAGCACCAGCTTGGGATCAATCAGGCCATCCGCGATTTTGGTTAAGGTGAGCGCGCCGAAATGGCGGCGGACATTGCGCGCCTCAGTTGTCTCCATCGCAGGAGATACAAGGCGCGCCGTCAGGTTTTTTAATAATGCTTTCAAAGCATCTCCGGGGCTGATCAGCCCCCGATATACGATCCCTTGCGGGGACGGTAAAACACTTTCTGGTTATGCAAGCGCCCCAGAAGTTCGTGGATCTGACGCACCGTCTGGTCCAATTTCGGTGACTGGTTGTCAGCCTTGTCGAACTGAGCGGCCAACTCTGCCTTTGTCTGGCGCAACGAGGTCTCGATAAGGTCCATATCTTCGACGGTCAGTTCGAAATTTGAGTTATAGGTCGGCATTCCATGCGGCCCTTCTGCTGGAGTGTTGGGCGGGATATTTGATGATTCCCATATACGGCAAATTAGGCATCATTTGCGACAAGTCCATAAATTTTTTCAATGTGCGTCAATGTGTTACGATTTTGTTCGGTATGCCGAAGAACACGGCAATGCGTATGCAAAAGCACAGGGTAAATCACCGGTATCGCTTGCCATCGCGGGTCTTGACGCGCGCCCCTCCGGGGGGCATACGGGCGGGATTGACCCGCAACCGGGCGCTCCGTGGGCGCCAAACCGACGAGGAGCCTTTGCTATGGCCCAGATTTCCCTCACTTTTCCTGACGGCTCTGTGCGCGACTATGCGCCTGGCATTACCGCGGCCGAGGTAGCCGCAGACATCTCGACCTCGCTTGGCAAAAAGGCGATTTCGGCCCATGTCGATGACCAGCACTGGGATCTGCAATGGCCGATTGACCGCGATGCAAGCATCAGCATCAACACCATGAAAGATGAGGCCCCGGCGCTTGAGTTGATCCGTCATGACCTTGCGCATGTGATGGCGCGCGCGGTTCAGGAACTCTGGCCCGACGTGAAGGTCACCATCGGCCCGGTCATTGCCAATGGCTGGTATTACGATTTCGACCGCGCCGCAGCGTTCACGCCCGAAGACCTTGGCCTGATCGAGAAAAAGATGAAAGAAATCATCAATCTGCGCGACGGCGTCAAGACCGAAATCTGGGACCGCCCCCGCGCGATCAAGCATTACCGCGACAATAACGAGCCCTTCAAAGTCGAGCTGATCGAGGCCATTCCCGGCGACGAGCCGCTGCGCATGTATTGGCATGGGTCTTGGCAGGATCTTTGCCGTGGGCCACATCTTCAGAACACCGGCCAACTTCCGGCGGATGCGTTCAAACTCATGTCGGTTGCCGGTGCCTATTGGCGCGGCGACAGCGACCGCCAGATGTTGCAACGGATCTATGGCGTGGCCTTTACCGGCAAGGAAAAACTCAAGGAATACATGACTTTCCTTGAAGAGGCAGAAAAGCGTGACCACCGCAAGCTTGGCCGCGAGATGGACCTTTACCACATGCAGGAAGAGGCACCGGGTCAGATTTTCTGGCATCCGAATGGCTGGAAAATCTACACCACGCTGCAAGATTACATGCGCCGCAAACAGACCCGCGATGGCTATGTCGAGGTGAACACCCCGCAAGTGGTCAGCCGCAAGCTCTGGGAAGATTCTGGGCATTGGGACAACTATCAGGAACATATGTTCATCGTCGAAGTCGACGAAGAGCACGCCCGCGAAAAGACGGTGAACGCACTCAAGCCGATGAACTGTCCCTGCCATGTGCAGGTGTTCAATCAGGGCCTGAAATCCTATCGCGATCTGCCGCTTCGGATGGCCGAATTCGGCAGTTGCAACCGCTATGAACCCTCGGGCGCGCTGCATGGCATCATGCGGGTGCGCGGCTTTACCCAAGATGACGGCCATATCTTCTGCACCGATGATCAGATCGAGGTGGAAACCAAGAAATTCATCGAATTTCTGGCCGGGATTTATGCCGATCTCGGGTTCAACGACTGGACGATCAAGCTCTCGACCCGCCCCGAAAAGCGGATCGGGTCCGACGAAAGCTGGGACCGGGTTGAGGCAGCACTTGGCGATGCCTGCAAGGCCGCCGGGTATGACTATGAAATTCAGGAAGGCGAAGGCGCGTTTTACGGGCCCAAGCTTGAGTTTGTGCTGACCGATGCGATTGGCCGCGACTGGCAATGTGGCACACTTCAGGTTGACCCGAACCTGCCCGAGCGTCTGGATGCCAATTATATCGGCGCCGACGGGGCCAAGCACCGGCCTGTGATGCTGCACCGGGCGGTTCTGGGCTCGTTCGAGCGCTTCATCGGTATCCTGATCGAGGAACACGCCGGCAAATTGCCGTTCTGGCTTGCGCCGCGTCAGGTGGTTGTCGCCTCAATTGTGTCGGATGCGGATGAGTATGTGCAGGAAGTGACCGCCAAACTGGTAGCACTTGGTGTGCGTGCCGAGGCCGATGTGCGCAACGAAAAGATCAACTATAAGGTCCGCGAGCATTCGCTTGGCAAAGTACCGGTCATTCTGGCCTGCGGCATGCGCGAAGTCGAAGAAAAAACCTTGTCTGTCAGGCGCTTGGGCGAAAAGCACAGTAGCGTTCAGACGCTGGAAGAGGTCGCCGTGGCGCTTTCACGAGAGGCCACCCCGCCCGATCTGGCGTAACGCATCGCCCGCACCACCCAGTCGGTTGCGTGCGGGCGATGCGTTAAAAATGCGCTTTCGGTTCGTCCGGCTTGCCCGCGGCAATCGCCAGCACACCGGCCAGCCCGGTAAAGCCAAGCGGGAACATGGTAAACACGCCAAACCCAAAGGCGTAATACATCAGCGCCGCCGAGATCAGCAGCAAAAGACCACCCCAAAGCGCGCGTATCTTGGCCATGGCCCCGCCCGCAATGGCGAGCAGCGGCGCCAGAAAACTGGCGGTGCGGATCAGACTTGGGTTATTCACCTGCTGGGCCAGCCCCTCGATCTCGCCAAAGCGGTCGATGGCCTCGGTATAGCCATAGCTGAAAAACCCCACGAGGATCGCCAAAATACCGCCGATTATCCCCAATACCATCGCTGCGCTGCGCATGATGTCTCCCTTTTAAGTTATTCTCTTATATAAGAATTTTCGCGCGCTATCCAAGAAGCGCCGTTTGGGTATCTGCGCCCCAGCCAAGATAAAGCGTGCCTTGCACATCAATCAGCGGGCGTTTCATCAGGCTTGGATGCTCTACCAATAGCTCTTGCGGAGCGCGGGCGCGCTCGGATTCGCTTAAGCCCCGCCAGGTGGTCGACTTGCGGTTGACCAGCGCCTCGCCGAACCGCTCAAGCGCTGCCTGCATCACACCCTTCGGCACGCCATCGGCGCGGACATCGCGAAACTCGGCATTGGGTAAAGATTTCAACGCCTTGCGGCAGGTATCGCAAGTTTTCAAGCCATATAGGATCATTCCAGCCCCCTTTTGATGCCTCCATAACGGGCAATTTCCCGCCCGTCACGGAGTTTCGCTTGATTTTTACAAAGGCAGTGCAATCATCAGTGGTGTGACGCATGGCATCATCGCCCACCGTTTCGGGGCCTTGGCGCGGTGGCGTGACATGGCCCGGCATACCCCCGGGGAAGCGACGAAAAGGAGAAGCGGAATGCCAACTGGCACCGTGAAGTGGTTTAATACGACGAAGGGTTACGGGTTTATTGCCCCCGAAGGCGGCGGTCAGGATGTGTTTGTGCATATCTCGGCGGTCGAGCGCTCGGGGCTGACCGGCCTCGCGGACGATCAGAAGGTCGGGTTCGAGCTTGAGGATGGGCGCGACGGGCGCAAGATGGCGTCGGATTTGACGCTGATCTAAGCGGGCGCGCACGCGATGCGATGTAAAACAGGGCGCGCACCGCGCATGCCCTGTTCCTAAGGTTTTGACTTGATCGCTTTGATCAGTTGCAGCCCTTGGCGCCCGCCGGGCAATCCAGATGTGCGCGCGCACTGCGGCGGGTCTGGTGGATTTTCTGGCGCACGGGATGCACCATAACCTGTTGATAAGATTGCGCCTGATTGGGCTGACCGCAACAGATTACACCGTTAAGCGATACCGGCTGAAGCCCCGTGGGGCAGTAATTGGCGCCACTCTCATAGGCAAAGACGCGCGGACCCTCGGCAAAACCGGGGGTGGCAAGGACGGCCAGGGCAAGCCCGGCGGCGAGTGGGGAAAGGTAACGCATAAGACCCTCGTAAATATGGTTAATGGTC
>CBDTZA010000141.1:0-5677 GCA_965364785.1 uncultured Roseovarius sp.
TCGCGCTGGTGATTGCACTGGCGATGAACGCCTATACCTGGTGGAATTCTGACCGGCTTGTGTTGCGGATGCATGACGCGCATGCCGCAACTGACCCACAGGGCAAAGCGCTAGAGCGAATGGTGTACGACATGGCCGATCGCGCGGGCATACCACGCCCCAAGGTCTATATCCTGCAAAACGATCAACCAAACGCCTTTGCCACCGGGCGCAACCCGCAACACGCCGCCGTGGCCGCGACAACCGGTCTTTTGACCCAGCTAAGCAAGCCCGAGATCGCCGCCGTCATGGCGCATGAGCTGGCCCATATCCGCAACCATGACACCACAATCATGACCATCACCGCCACCTTTGCCGGGGCCATTTCCATGCTGGCAAATTTCGCGCTGTTCTTTGGCAATAACCGCAATAATCCGCTTGGCCTTATCGGCACGCTGGCGCTGATGGTGCTGTCCCCGCTGGCGGCGGGCCTTGTGCAGATGGCGATCAGCCGCAGCCGCGAATACGAGGCCGACCGCATCGGCGCCGAAATCTGCGGTAATCCGCTCTGGCTTGCCTCGGCGCTTGAAAAGATCTCGGGGCTGGCGGCGCGGATCGACAACGAGGCCGCCGAGCGCAACCCCGCAACGGCGCATATGTTCATTATCAATCCGCTGCATGCCCATGCCCGTGACCGGCTGTTTTCCACCCACCCCGATCCTGCCAACCGCATCCGTGCCCTGCGCGCGATGGCAGGCGCGCAAGGCCAGAGCGCGGCAACCGGCCCCTGGGGGTAAAGCGCGCGCCGCACAATCAGGCGCTGGCCAGAATATCGGGCCAGCGCGCATCTCCCCTGGCGATAAAACCGCCGATATCAGCGCTCCAGCGGCTTTGGATATCGTCGTTAAAATTGAGGTAAAGCTTGCGCTCAACGATGGTCCAGTAGCGCGGTTGGGTCGAATAAAGCTTGCCCTTCTCGGCAACGGCCCAGGCGCAAAATCCACCATATTGCGGTGCATAATCCGCCGGGTCCGCCAGAAATGTCGCGCGGTTTTCACCGCTGGCGAAGTGCCACGTGGCGCCGTTCCACTCTGCGCTGAACGCTGCCAGACCGGGCACCGGGCGCGCCACGTTGAAATAAGCCACCGGATCGGTGCCGCCAAGCGCCAGCCCGTCTTTGGTGTAAACCGGGGCGATGGCCAGTTCCTTAAATCCGCCGCCAAAGAAACGCGTGCCGCCATAGGCCAGCACCCCCGCCCCGATTAGCCCGCCTGCTACCAAAACCCCGCGTCGTGTTGCCAATGCCATGTCCAGTCTCCTGTGTTCACATTGCTATAATCTATGACGCCGTGACACACATCCAAATCACAAATCGGTTGGCCGCGCGTCAGATCACCACCCCGGTCACCCCCGCACGCCATTGCATACCGGCCCCAAAATCCCGTAAGGAAGGCGCGATCATTAACCAAAAGGCGCGCCCATGCCCGATGTAAAGCCCTTCCTGTCCTCCTTTCACAGCGTCGAAGAGGGCTGGATTGATTTCAACGGTCACATGAATATGGGCTATTACACGGTGCTGTTTGATCGCTGCGCCGATGAGGCCTTTGACGAAATGGGCTTTGGCCCGAAGTACGTCAAGGCGTGCGGCCACAGCACCTTTTCCGCCGAATTTCACATCCGCTACCTGCGCGAGATCAAGCTTGGCGACCGGGTCCGAAGCACGTTTCACCTGCTTGATCACGACAAAAAACGCTTTCACAGCTTTCAGGAGCTTTACCATCAGGACGGTTGGCTTGCTGCCACCGGCGAGGGCATGACCCTGCATGTCGACCTCTCCGGCCCGCGCGTGGCGCCGATGCCCAACGACATCCTGACCCGCGTGCGCGCCATGGCAGAGACCCACGCCACCCTACCAGTGCCAGAGGGCGTGGGGCACAAAATCGGCATCCGCCGCAAAGCGTAGGGTGGGTGAAACCCGCGCGCCCTACCCCCGCAGCGCCAGCAGCAGATAAAATCCGGCCGCCAAGGCCTGCACCGCGATCTTGTCCAATCCAATGCACCCGGCCCCATAGGCCAAGGCAAATCCGGCATAGACCAGACGATGCTCGTATTTCTTCACAGCTTTCCTAAAACGCTCAAACATTTTGGTTACCCTTTCTAGGTTGAGCGTCGGGCCCGACGTGGTTATCGTTTTGCGCAGGGCTAATTTGGCATATCGCCGCGCAAAGCGCGTTGCCCTCAAGTTATGGTTGCCCGGTTAGGCGAAGCTGTTGAAAGGTGTGGAAAGTTGTTCGACCTGCCTGCCTTCGCCGCCCTGATTAAGGCCAAACGCGGCGCAAAACGCCTCTCGCAAGAGACTCTGGCAGGCGACGTTTTCGGCGATCCCGCCCGCAAAGGCGATATCTCCCGACTCGAGAATGCCAAAACTACCCCACAAGAGGGCACGATCCAAAAGCTCTGCACCGCACTGGATATTTCCGAGGCTGAAATGGCCCCGATCCGCTTGGCTCGCCCATCGGCTACACAGCTGGATCAGATCCCAACGCTAAGCCGGGACGAGCTGGAACTTCTCGTCAACCGGTTTGAGGTTGAAAAGGCGCATGACCTCTCCGATGCCGGTCTGCGCAACTTCCTCACCCAAAAGGCCGAGGAATACCGCAGCTACCGCGCGCAGATCGACGCCCTTGATGATCGCGTCGCTGCCATCGCCAACCTCAAAGGGGCCGCGCAAGATGCCGCCGCCCGGCTCGACTTTGACGAGGTCGAATCCCTCCTCTCTCGCGTCGACGAGGTGGAAACCGAAATCGCGGCTGAGACCAAAGAAACCCGCGCCGCCAACGCCCTCCTGCGCAACCGCCCTCATGACGCCTACACCATCCTCACCGCCGCCGCCGACAGCTTCGCCAGCATCCACCCTTTCGAACCCGCCAACCGCCGCCACACCTATATGCAGCAACTTTATTATCATGGCCTGCGCTAATGGCGGCGAAGGTATCCCACTCGCCGTCCAAGTGATCCGCGACGCCCTGATAAAAGCCCCGCAAGATGCATCGCCTGAAATCTGGGCCATGTGCCAAAATGCACTGGGAATTGCCCTGCAAGACCAAGGCACCCGCTCCGATGGCGAGACAAGCACCAAACCGCTGGCCGAGGCCGTCACCGCCTTTCGCGACGCCCTCACCGTCTACACCCGCGCAGATCACCCGGTGCAATGGGCCAAGACCCAAAACAACCTCGCCATCGCCCTGCGCAATCAAGCCACCCGCACCGGTGGCGACACGGGCACCACACTGCTGGCCGACGCCGTCACCGCCTACCGCGACGCCCTCACCGTCACCACCCGGACAGATCACCCGGTGCACTGGGCTTTGACGCAATTCAATCTGGCCCTCTGCGAACTGGCCCGTGCCACCCATGACGCCACCGCCGATCCCGCCTCGCATCTGCGCGCCGCAATGGAACATGTCGAGGCCGCGCTGGCCGTCTTTGACCCCGAGCATATGCCCTATGACTTCAACAAGGCCACCAACCTCCGCGACAAAATCAAGGCCCGCTTGTCGGGGGAGTGACACACACGCAAAGGTTAACCCGTCCCACCCCCCAAGCCCTCTCGACGCGGGGCGCGCGCATGCGCTAGGCTCTGAGTCGGATACCACGATCCTTGCAAGGCGGGCCCGGCCGACATGATCCAACTGCTTCTCCGCCGTCTGGCGCTTGGCTTTGTCACCGTCTGGCTTGTCTCGGTGATCATCTTTCTCGGGGTCGAGGCCCTTCCGGGCGATGCCTGCACCGCCGTCCTTGAACGCGACGCCCATGGCGAGGCTTTGGCGAAATGCCGGGTCGATATGGGCCTCAATGCCCCCGCCTTGACGCGCTATGTCGATTGGGCCGGCGACGCCCTTCAGGGTGATTTCGGGGTCTCGGCCAATGGTCAGGAAAGCATCAGCGAGATTGTCGGCTACCGTGTCCGCAATTCATTACTGCTGGCAGCGGGTGCGCTAAGCGTTGGAATTCCCTTGTCTATTTTCCTCGGCGTCGTGGCCGGCCTCTGGCGCGACACCTGGATTGATCTGGTGTTTTCCACCGGCGCGATTTTCGCAATGACCATCCCCGAATTTGTCGCCGCGACCATTTTGATCCTGATCTTTGCGATCTGGCTTGGCTGGGTGCCCGCCATCGTCCTGACTCCCGCCGACGCGCCACCGCTGGATTTTTTCCCCGAATTCGTGCTGGCGGCGGTGGTCCTGACCATGATCATGATCGCCCATATCATGCGCATGGTGCGCTCTTCGGTGATCGAGGCGATGGCAAGCGATTACATCCAGATGGCGACCCTCAAAGGCGTGCCCTATTGGCAGATCGTGTTTCGCCACGCCCTGCCCAACGCCCTTTTGCCCGCGATCAATGTGATCGCGCTGACGGTGGCCTGGCTTTTGGGCGGCGTGGTGGTGGTTGAGGTCGTGTTCAATTACCCCGGCCTTGGGCGGCTTTTGATCGATGCGATTTCCGACCGCGACCTGCCGGTGGTGCAGGCGATCACGATGATCGTCGCGGCCACCTATGTGGGCGTCAACCTTGTCGCCGATATCCTTGGCCTCGTCCTAAACCCGCGCCTGCGCAGCCATCACATGGGGCACGGATGAGCGCACCCGCAGCCCCTAGGGTCCGGCGGTCCCGCCTGTGGAGTACGCTGCGCGATATGGCGGCGCGACCCTCGGGGGCCATCGGGCTTACGCTTGTGGGCCTGCACCTGGTGATGGCCCTGATCAGCCCCTGGATTGCGCCGTTTGATTACAAGGAAATGAACTCTGCCGTGATCCTTGGCGGCCCCTCAGCCGAGCACCTTTTGGGCACCGATCACCTTGGTCGCGATGTGTTCACCCGCGTCCTTTTGGGCGGGCGCGAGGCGCTTGTCGTCACCGGCATCGCCACGCCGATTGCCATGCTCTGGGGTGGCATGCTTGGGGTTTTGCTGGGCCTGCGCGGTGGCTGGGTTGACGAGGCCCTGATGCGTCTTGTCGATGCGTTTCTGGCGCTGCCCGGTATTCTGCCACTGTTGGTGCTGATCACCGTGTTTGGCAGCGGAAACGAAGTGCTTACCCCCACGCTTGCGTTCTTCTTTGGCATTCCGGTCATCCGCGTTGCCCGCGCCGCCGCGCACGAAGTGGTCGCGCGCGACTTTATCTCGGCGGCGCGCGCGCGCGGCCACAGCCCGCTCAGCATCGTGCGCCGCGAGATTTTGCCCAATGTCACCGACACCCTTTTGGTCGAGGGCGCGATGCGCTGGTCCTGGATGCTGCTTGGCTTTTCTGCCCTGTCGTTTCTCGGCTTTGGCGTGGCGCCGCCGATGGCTGATTGGGGGCTGATGATCTCGGATGCGCGGGTTTATATGTCGCTCGCACCCTGGGGCGTTCTGGGGCCGATGATTGCGCTCTCCTCGCTCATTATCGGGATCAACCTGAGTGCCGATGCCTTGGCCAAGACCCTCGGGCTTGATCAGGGCCGAAAGGCGGTGGTCTGAGATGGCCAAGCCGCCGCTGATCGACATACGGGGCCTGAGCGTCGGGTTTCGAGGCCGTTCCGGCGCGATGCTTCCGATCTTGCACAGTGTCAACCTGCAGGTGTGCCGCGGCGAAAGCATTGGCATCGTCGGCGAAAGCGGGTCGGGCAAAAGCACGCTGGCACTGGCGGCGATGGG
>CBDTZA010000142.1:0-5636 GCA_965364785.1 uncultured Roseovarius sp.
TCGCGCGCCGCTCTGCCGGTGTGCGCCTCTTGCGCGACGATGTCGTGATCCACGAAGGCACGCTGAAAACCCTCAAGCGCTTCAAGGACGAAGTGCCCGAGGTTCAGTCGGGTCAGGAATGCGGGATGGCGTTCGAGAGTTACGACGATATCCGCCCCAACGACGTGATCGAGATTTTCGAACGCGAAGAAGTTGTGCGCACGCTGGCCTGATCAGCCGTCGTTTGACCAAAGCAAAAGGGCAGTCGTTAAGGCTGCCCTTTTTTATTTGTCTGATACGGTGTTAGCCTTGCCGTCCCCGTCCCCGTCCCGGATCTGAATCAGGCCATTGGTTAGCAAGCCAACGAAAATCCCCTGAATTGATACACAAGATCCAACCTGAATTGTGCGAAGCATGGTTATTTCCCCAGATTAACATGAGCAAAAATATCGGCAGATATTTAAAACTTGGCTGAATTGTCGTCAATTTCAGAACAATGTCACGCAAATCTTGCCAATATAAAATAAATACAGCTTATGGGGTTTTCGCACGCGCAGCGATACCATTTTGGCGCTCAAAGCCAATCGCGCAGAATTGGAATAAGAGGAATATCCGCAGGCGGCATCGGATAAGATTTGAGATCCTTCGCGCGCACCCATTTCAGGGTCTGGCCCTCGCGCCCCTGCGGTGTGCCCTCCCATTTGCGACAGGCAAAGAGCGGCATCACAAGGTGAAAGTCATCGTAGGAATGGCTGGCAAAGGTCAGTGGGGCCAGGCAACTTGACCAGGTGTTGATGCCAAGCTCTTCCTGCAACTCGCGGATCAGGGCGTGTTCGGGTGTTTCACCCACTTCCACCTTGCCGCCGGGAAATTCCCACAGTCCCGCCATGGATTTACCAGCGGGACGTTGGGCCAGCAAAATACGGCCATCGACGTCGATCAGGGCGACGGCAGAGACAAGAACGATCTTCATCGACACACCTTTGGGGCCGATGTCACGACCTGTAATCGGCGTTGATGTCGATATAGCCATGGGTCAAATCGCAGGTCCAAACCGTGGCGGTGCCGCCACCCAGACCGAGATCGACATGAATTTCGATCTCCTGATTCTTCATGTAGGCGGCTGCGCGATCCTCGTCATACCCGGGGCTGACCCAGCCATCCTTGGCCACAAGCATATCGCCAAACCGGATCGACAGTGTGTCACGATCGGCGCGCGCGCCTGATTTGCCCACCGCCATCACCACCCGGCCCCAATTGGGGTCTTCACCGGCAATGGCGGTCTTGATCAGCGGCGAATTGGCGATGGATTTAGCATGAACATGCGCTTCGGCGTCACTGGCCGCACCGGTGACGGCGATCTCGACGAACTTGGTCGCGCCTTCACCATCGCGCACAACCTGATGGGCAAGGTCAAGCATGACGCGGCGCAGCCCTTCCATAAAGCCAAGGTTGTTTTCGGTGACCCGAATGCCCGACGCCCCGGTTGCGGCCACCAACAGGGTGTCGGATGTCGAGGTGTCGCTATCGACCGTGATACAGTTGAACGTGGTCCGGTTCAGCGCGGTCACCGTGCTTTGCAGGATCGCCTGATCAATCGCCGCATCGGTGAAAATATAGACCAGCATCGTCGCCATATCCGGCGCAATCATGCCAGAGCCTTTGGCGATCCCGGCGATATGCACCGCCTGACCGTCGATCATCACCGTCTCGGATGCGCCCTTGGGAAAGGTGTCGGTGGTCATGATTGCGCGGGCGGCCCCGCCGATGCCATCGGGGCTAAGGGCGCCCTTCAGGGTATCGATGCTGTCGATGATGCGCTGATGCGGCAGCGGCTCGCCGATCACCCCGGTAGAGGAGGAAAACACGCGCGTCGCGGGCACGCCAAGCCGTTCGGCCACGGCACCAGTGACGGCCTTGACCGATTCTGTCCCGACACGCCCGGTAAAGGCGTTGGCATTGCCCGAATTCACGATGACCGCCGCGCCTTTGCTGGGGTCGCCGCCGATCTTGTCCTGACAATCCAGCACCGCAGCCGAGCGCGTGGCAGAGCGCGTAAAGGCGCCCGCAATCGCCGTGCCTGGCGCAAGCGTGACAAGCATAACATCGGTGCGCCCCTTATAACGCACGCCGGCCGAGGTCGTGGCGAAACTGACCCCGCCAATGGCGGGCAGATCGGGAAAGGCGGCGGGTGCAAGCGGGGAAAGCTTTGGGGTAGCGCCCATGAGTTACTTCTCCAGAAGATCGGTGTTGTTGATCAGCGTCGGATCATAGGCGCTTGTGTCTGTGCGGGTGATGTCGGTCCCACTTTCAAGCTTGGCCACGTAATTGTTAAAGGTCTCCTGACGGATGGTGTCGGCCAATTCATCGCGCACCTCGTCGAGCGTGGGGCGTTCCTTGATGCGGGTCTCGTTCAGCTTGATCACATGCCAGCCGAACTGTGTCTTGACCGGGGGTGAGACCTGTCCGGTTTCAAGCTTGACCACGGCATCAAAGAATTCCTGCACCATCACGCCTTCGCTGAACCAGCCAAGATCGCCACCGCCGGGGCCCGATGGGCCGGTGGAATGTTCTTGCGCAAGGGCGGCGAAATTCGCACCCCCTTCCAGTTCGCTGATCAGGGCCTTGGCCTTGTCCTCGGTCTCGACCAGAATATGGGCGGCCTTGTACTCGGTCTCCTGGGCGTCACCGGTGTATTGGGCTTGATAGGCGGCTTGCAGGGCCTCATCGCTCAGGGCGGCCTCAAGCACGCCGTCAATCACATCACCGGCCGTCACGGCACGCGTTTCGTTCTCAAGGCGCCATTTGGCGGCCTCGGACAGTGGCCCCTCATGCGCCTGCATCAACAGGGTCTGCTGGATCAGCTGATCCAGAACACCTTTGAACAAAACCTCGGGCGGAAGCTGATCATAATCCGCAGGCAGGCCGTTGCGCAGGGCCAGCATATGCCCAAGTGTGATCTCGCTGTCGCCGACAGAGGCCATGACGGTATCCAGCGTCGGCGCGTCTTGCGCCATGACCGGAGAGGTAACTGCAAAGCCCGTCATCAGGGCTGTGGCGGACAAAAGGCGTAGGCGTGCGAACATGAAGATCTTCCTCTGGCGATACTGCAATAGCGGCTGCGCGGGTGCGCAACGTTGACACTCTGCCGGCGGCCCCTTACATCGCCTTATGATAAAGGCAAAACCCCGGTCTTTCGCCCGTTGTAGGGTGGCAAGGGAAGCGGGGCAAGCAATTGCCTTTCACGGATAGTCAAAACACCGGAACGGATAGAAAATGCTGGGTATTGGAACGGTCGCCAAAAAGATCTTCGGAACGCCAAATGACCGCAAGATTAAGGCGACACGGCCGCTGGTTGATCAGATCACTGCGCTGGAACCCGAATTCGAAGCGCTCAGCGATGCCGGGCTGATTGAAAAGACCGAAGAGTTTCGCAAGCGGATCGCCGAGGGCGAAACCCTTGACGCGCTATTGCCAGAGGCTTTTGCCAATTGCCGCGAAGCTGCGCGCCGCGCGCTTGGCCTGAGGGCCTTTGATGTCCAGCTGATGGGCGGAATTTTCCTGCACCAGGGTAACATTTCCGAGATGAAGACCGGCGAAGGCAAAACGCTTGTTGCGACCTTCCCGTGCTATCTGAATGCGCTGTCGGGGCAGGGCGTGCATGTGGTCACGGTCAACGATTACCTCGCGCGTCGCGATGCCGAATGGATGGGCAAGGTTTTCTCCGCCCTTGGCATGACCACCGGTGTTGTCTATCCGCAGCAACCCGAGGCCGAGAAACAGGCCGCCTACGCTGCCGATGTGACCTATGCCACCAACAACGAACTTGGGTTCGACTATCTGCGCGACAATATGAAATCCTCGCTCGACGAGATGAACCAGCGCGGCCATAACTTTGCCGTGGTCGATGAGGTGGACAGCATCCTGATCGATGAGGCGCGCACGCCGCTGATCATTTCCGGCCCAAGCCAGGACCGAAGCGAGCTTTACCTGACAATCGACGCGCTGATCCCTGAATTGCAGGAAGAGCATTTCGCGATTGACGAAAAGACCCGCAATGTCACCTTCACCGAAGACGGCAACGAGTTTTTAGAACAGCTTTTGCTGACGCGTGGCGTTCTGGAAGAGGGGCGCTCGCTTTATGATCCCGAAAGCACCACGATTGTGCATCACGTCAATCAGGGATTGCGCGCGCATAAGCTTTTCCAGAAGGACAAGGACTATATCGTGCGCGATAAAGATGTTGTTCTGGTCGATGAATTCACCGGCCGGATGATGGCCGGCCGGCGTCTGTCCGATGGGCTGCATCAGGCGATCGAGGCCAAGGAAGGCTGTCAGATTCAGCCCGAAAACGTGACCCTCGCGCAGGTGACCTTTCAGAACTATTTCCGCCTTTACGATACCCTGTCGGGCATGACCGGCACGGCCGTCACCGAGGCCGATGAATTCATGGAAATCTACGGTCTGGGTGTGATCGAAGTGCCGACCAACCGCCCGATTTCCCGGATCGACAAGGATGATGCGGTTTATCGCTCGACCACCGACAAGTTGAACGCGATCATCGAAACGATTGGTGACGCGCATGCAAAGGGACAGCCGACCCTTGTTGGCACCACCTCGATTGAAAAGTCAGAGCTGCTGAGCACGCTTCTGACCGAGGCGAAGATTACGCACAATGTTCTGAACGCGCGCCAGCATGAAAAAGAGGCCCAGATCGTGGCCGATGCCGGTAAATTCGGCGCCGTGACCATCGCCACCAACATGGCCGGGCGCGGCACCGACATCAAGCTGGGCGGCAACGTCGAATTTAAGATCATGGAGGCGATTGCCGCCGATCCCGAAGGCGACCCCGAAGATATCCGTCAAAAGATCGAGGACGGGCACGCCGCCGATGAAGAGGCTGTCAAAGCCGCAGGCGGGCTTTTTGTTCTGGCCACCGAGCGCCATGAAAGCCGACGTATCGACAACCAGCTGCGCGGTCGGTCCGGTCGTCAGGGTGATCCGGGCATGTCGGCGTTCTTCCTAAGCCTCGAAGACGATCTGATGCGCATTTTCGGCAGCGAGCGCCTTGAAAAGGTGCTCTCGACGCTGGGGATGAAAGAAGGCGAGGCGATCATTCACCCATGGGTGAACAAATCGCTTGAGCGCGCGCAGGCCAAGGTCGAGGCGCGCAACTTTGACATCCGCAAGCAATTGCTCAAGTTTGACGATGTGATGAACGAACAGCGCAAGGTTGTCTTTAAACAGCGCCTCGACATCATGAAGGCCCGCGACCTGTCCGAGATCATCGAGGACATGCGCGGCGAGGTGATCGACGATCTGGTCGACACTTATATGCCGCCCAAGACCTATGCCGATCAATGGAACACCGAAGGGCTTTATGCGGCGGTGATCGAGCGGCTGAACCTTGACTTGCCGGTGATCGACTGGGCCGCCGAAGAGGGTGTGGATGACGAAGAGATCACCGAGCGTCTTGAAAAGGCCGCCGATGAGATGATGGCCGCCAAGGCCGCTATGTTCGGTCCCGAGAGCATGCGCATGATCGAAAAGCAGGTGCTGCTTCAGACCATCGATACCAAATGGCGCGAGCATCTTCTGACGTTGGAACATCTGCGCAGCGTTGTGGGCTTTCGCGGCTATGCACAGCGCGATCCGCT
>CBDTZA010000143.1:0-5634 GCA_965364785.1 uncultured Roseovarius sp.
TTGGTCGTCCACGCCCAAGAGGCAGAGGCCGTCGTGGTCGGTTACCCGCATGCCATCAAGGGTCAGGGCATCTATGCCTATGTCACCCTGATGAACGGTGTCGAGCCCACGGAAGAGCTGCGCAAGGAGCTTGAAAAATGGGTCCGCACCGAGATTGGCCCGATTGCCAAGCCGGACCTGATCCAATGGGCGCCGGGCCTGCCGAAAACCCGCTCGGGCAAGATCATGCGCCGTATCCTGCGCAAGATTGCCGAGGATGACTTTGGCGCCTTGGGCGACATCTCGACCCTGGCCGAACCCGCCGTTGTCGAGGATCTGATAGAAAACCGGATGAATCGCGGCTAATCGCCAATCAATCCGCTGCGCCCTTTGCCCCTGTCCGGTTCACTCCGGGCAGGGGTTTTCTTATGATTTCATTAACCAGCCAGACCAAAACCAGTGCGGGATTTCTGAAGTAAGCCTTATGATCGAACCAGGGGGCGAATTTGGACGAGGTTACCATGTTCACCGCAATTTCATCGCCAATCCTGCCATTGGCCCCAACACCGCCAAGCAGGACGGAACCAACACAGACCACGACGACAGTGCCGCGCGGCCTTGGATCGGCTGCGGTATCAAACGCCATAACGCCGGGTTCGGTCTTTGCCGTCCACCCGCCGGACACCACGAGCCGCGCGACCGCCCTTGATAACGGCCCCTTGCGCAGCTTGGCGCCCAAGGATCGCGCGCGCCGCATGGCCGTAATCGCAGAGCCAAAGCATGTGTTCGAGGCGGTTGTCAAAGACGAAAGCCCCGCAGTCAAGCCGCCGGCAAAGGTCTATGAAGAAACCGCTGCGACGGCGGTCACTGATCCGGCCTAGACCTGTCTCAGACGCTCCCCCCGCGTCGCGCCGCTGTTTAAAGACGCCCCCCCTGCAAGGGCCTTGCCCTGCGGGGGGTGGCTTTTGGGCGGTCGCAAACAGACAAGACAGTCGGTCCCAGACCCGTCACCCTGACCTGAGCGGCGCGGACGCACCCCGCCCCACAACAGCGGACATCACCGGTCATGGCCTATCTCTCGGCAAGCCCCAAACCTGCGCCCTCGCATGCGTTGCAAGGCATTGCCTGTGTTCAGATCGGCATGCTGTTCTTCGTGGTGCAGGACGGGATGATGAAATCAATGCTGGCGAGCTATCCGGTCTGGATACTGATCTTTTCGCGTTCGGTGATCGCCAGTCTGGTTCTGACGCCGCTCATCTGGACATTGGGCGGCACACATCGCTTGCTGACCCCGCTCTGGCCGCTGCACCTGGCACGCGCGACGCTCTTTGCCGTCGGTTTTTCCATGTTCTATGCCGTCTACCCCTTTATGGCGCTGGCCGAGGTCAGCACGATCTTTTTCTCGGCTCCTCTGATCACTGCGCTTTTGGCGGCGTTGATCCTTGGCGAAACCATCGGGGCACATCGCATCGGGGCGCTTTTGCTTGGCTTTATCGGCGTGCTGATTGCCATGAACCCGACCGGCGAGGGGTTTTCATGGGTGGCGGTCCTGCCGCTTGGTGGGGCTGCGACCTATGCCATGTCCCAGATCATCGCCCGCCAGATCGGGGATCGCGAAAGCACGTTGACCGCCGGGCTTTATACGCTGGGGTTTGCCGGGCTGCTGATCGTGCCGATAGGCTGGCTGGTCGGCCACCTGGTGCCGATCACCGCCGAGACCTCTCACCTGCGGTGGGAGATGAACGCCATGCCTCTGTCGGATCTGGCGCAGCTCGCGCTTTTGGGGGGGACCGGCATGGCGGGCTACATGCTTGTGACGCGCGCCTATCAGGTTGCCAATGCCAGCCTTGTCGCGCCTTTTGATTACACCTACCTGCCCTTCGCCGTGGTGCTCGCCTATGTCCTCTGGGATGAGGTGCCGGGCACCCCGACCCTGATCGGGATGGCGATGATCGTGGCAAGCGGGCTTTACCTTGGCTGGCGCGAATTGCGCGCCGCGCGCTACAGCGATGTCACGCCAGTCACCGCCGAGACGGTCTTTGCCCCCGGCGCGCCCCTGCCCGTGCAACCCCGCCACGAAAACGACGCGTCGTGACCCTGATCACAGCCCCCACCGCACCAGAGCGCGATCTGCGCGGCTATGTCCTTGTGTTTTTCGCAGGCGTGTTGTGGTCAACCGTCGGCCTTGGCATTCGCCTGATAGACGAGGCGCTGGTCTGGCAAATCCTGTTTTATCGCTCGCTCAGCCTGACAGCACTGCTCTATATCGTGATCCGCCTGCGCACCGGGCGGGGCCCCTTTGCGCTGGTACGGCGTGTCGGCCTGCCGGGCGTTGTCGGTGCAATATCACTGGTTGCGGCCTATTCGGGCGGGATTTATGCGGTACAAAACACCTCGGTCGCCCAGGCGATGGTGCTTTTTGCCAGCGCGCCTTTTATGGCGGCGGCTCTGGGCCTGCTTGTTCTGGGAGAGGCGGTGCGCCGCGCCACCTGGATTGCCATCGTTTTTGCCTTTTTGGGCATCGCCGTCATGGTCTGGGGAAATACCGGCAGCAGCGCCCTCAGCGGCAGTCTGGCCGCCCTTGGCTCGGCCTTTGGCTTTGCCGTCTTCACCATCGCCCTGCGGTGGGGCAAGAGCGGCGAGATGATGCCTTCGGTTTTTCTGTCAGGTATCTTCGCCATTTTCATCATGGCTGGCATCTGCATTCTGGCCGACCTGCCATTGATCCTGTCCCCGCGTGACGGCGGCATTTCCCTTGGCATGGGGGTGTTTCAGGTAGGGGCCGGCTTGGTGCTTTATACCATCGGCTCTAAAACAGTTCCCGCTGCCGAGCTGACGCTTTTGTCGCTGGCCGAAGTGGTCCTTGCCCCGCTTTGGGTCTGGCTTGTGCTGGGGGAAACGGCCAGCGTCAACACGCTGATTGGCGGCACGGTCTTGTTGGGGGCGATTGCCGGAAACGCCCTGTCAGGCGCGCGGCGCAAACCGCCCGTCGTGATCGGTTAACCCCGGAAAGCGGCCCTGCGTTGGGCGACTGTCGGATGCCTCCGGCGGGGATATTTAGGGCCAGAAGAAACGGCAGGGGTAAAGTATCAGCCGCGCCCGCGGTAAGGTGGCACGCCCTGGTCGGGAATCCAAACGCCCTCAGGCATCGGACCGGTTTGATAAAACACATCAATCGGGATGCCGCCACGCGGATACCAATACCCACCAATGCGCAGCCATTGCGGATCAAGAAAATCCACAAGTCGGCGGGCGATGCTGACCGTGCAATCTTCGTGAAAGGCGCCGTGATTGCGAAAGCTGCCGAGAAAGAGTTTCAGCGACTTGCTTTCGACGAGCCAGGCGCCCGGCACGTAATCAATCATCAGATGGGCAAAATCCGGCTGGCCGGTCATCGGGCAAAGCGAGGTAAACTCGGGCGCGGTGAAGCGCACGTTATAGGCGACATCGGCCTGTGGGTTCTGCACCCGTTCCAGCACCGCCTCGTCCGGGCTTTGCGGCACAACAGTTGCGCCGCCCAATTGTTTGAGATTGCTATAGATTGTTTTGTCACTCATCCTGATCTCTCCTGTCAAACACCGCGTTTATTGCCCCAGAGCATCACATGCAGTTGCGGCAGCACCTTTGCCCTGAACCAGCGGTCTTCGATCACCCGATCGACCAGCCAGCGCATCCGCGCATCAATCCCGTCTTGATCAACCACCGCGCCATCGTCATCTGGTGGCGGTGGCGTGTGATTGCCCGGTTGCAGATAGATCGCCAGATCGGGGTGACGCAGAGCCGCGTCGCGCGCCCATTGGTAATCTGCCTCGTCAAACACCACGATCTTGAGCACCGTCTGCGCCCCGGCCGCCGCCGTCACGCATTGCTCAAAGATATCCCAATCCACCACCATCCCGCTTGAGGGGGGTTTGGGGCTGAGCACCAGCATATCAAGGTCGCTAAACCAGCGGCGCGCAACCGACCCTTGGGTTTCCAGCGCGAAGCCATACCCCTTGCCCTGCCCCAGCCTGATCAGCGCGCCAAGGGGTTGAATGGCCGGGTTTCCGCCCGAGAGCGACACCATCAATGGTTGACCACCGGACAGCGCCTCAATCTCGGCCATCACCGCGGCGGGCGTCATCGGTTTCCAGGTGTCGCGATACTCGGGCTCAACCGCGTGCAGGCTGTCGCACCAGCTACAGCGGTAGTCGCATCCACCGGTGCGCACGAAAACGGTCGGCACGCCAATAAGCGCGCCTTCACCCTGAATGGTGGGGCCGAAAATCTCGGAAACGCGAATTTTGTCCTCGGCGCTCACGGACGATATTCCGCCCAGGTCTTAGGGGTCTCGCTTACCTTGGCGGCCGAAACCTCGGGCCAACGGGCATGCGCCCAGTCGTAGAAATGCTTGGCCATCCGCTCGGCCGTGACGCCATCATCGCCGAGGATATCATTCAGGTGGCGGTGATCGAGCGTGTCATCGATATAGTGTTTCAACGGCGCCAGATCGAGGTAATCGCGCACAAATCCATGCGCGTCGAGCTCGGTCGCGGCCAGTTCAATGACGACGATATAGTTGTGCCCGTGAAGGCGCGCGCATTGGTGATCCTCGGGCAGGCCCTTGAGTTGATGCGAGGCCGAGAAGTGAAATTCCTTGCTGATCCGATACATCACGCACCCCGCTCGGCCACAGCCGTTAACCAAAATTCAGGATCGTCATAAAGCGTCGGATCTGTAACACCCGCCAGATGAAATGCCTCGCGCCGCTCAACACAGGTGCCGCAACGCCCGCAATGGTTTGCGCCGCCCTTGTAGCACGACCATGTCTGCGCAAAAGGCGTGCCATGCGCCGCGCCATCGGTGACGATATCGGCCTTCGATCCGGTCACATAGGGCGTATAGAGGCGGATATCGGCATAGCCCTCAAGCGCCTGATCCTGCATCGCCTGAAACGCGTCGATAAAACCGGGCCGACAGTCAGGATAGATGAAATGATCGCCGCCATGCACCGCCGTCGCCACCGCATCGACCTTTTCCGCCGCCGCCATGCCAAAAGCAATCGTCAGCATGATTGCGTTGCGGTTGGGCACGATGGTCACTTTCATCGTCTCTTCGGCGTAATGCCCATCGGGCACGGCGATATCATCGGTCAGGGCCGATCCGCCAAGCGCCGCGCCGACCGCACGGATATCGACGATCCTGTGTGGCACGCCCAAACGCGTCGCGCAGGCGGCGGCAAAGTCCAATTCCTTGGAATGGCGCTGACCATAATCAAAGGATAAAAGCCCTTTGAGAGTATGTTCGCCAGCAACTTTATGCGCAAGCGACACGGAATCGAGCCCGCCCGAGCAGATGACAATCGTATCCATATTCAGTCCTTGTTTTGAGCGGGTAGGCTGCGACCGCGTGGGGCGCATCTAAGACGTTTATCCCTCAAAAGCAAGCCGCCCGACCTTATTCTGCGAAGAAAGTGACCACGATTTTTCTGCGAAAAATCTTACTCGCTCAGACGCGTGCGCAGCTCGGTTTTCAGGACCTTGCCATAGTTGTTCTTGGGCAGTTCATGAACCACCACATAGACCTTGGGCCGTTTGAACCGGGCAATCCGCGCCAGGCAATGCGCATCAAGGGCCGCCTCATCCAGCGGCGTGCCCGTCACGGGCACGACAAAGG
>CBDTZA010000144.1:0-5629 GCA_965364785.1 uncultured Roseovarius sp.
TCGCAACCATAAAAGCGTTCAAGGCCAAGCATGGCGATGTCATCCTCAAGCCGCTTTATGGCAATGGCGGCGCGGGGGTGTTTCACCTGCCGGAATCTGATCGCAACCTCAGCAGCCTTCATGAATTGTTCACCGGGTTTAGCCGCGAACCGCTGATCGTGCAGAAATACCTGCCCGCGATCAAACATGGCGACAAGCGGGTCATTCTGGTCGATGGCGAGCCGGTGGGCGCGATCAACCGTGTGCCCGCCAAGGGCGAGACGCGGTCCAACATGCATGTCGGCGGGCGCCCCGAAAAGGTTGACCTGACCGAGCGCGATCTTGAAATCTGCGCCACCATAGGCCCGCTTTTGCGCGAAAAAGGTCAGGTCTTTGTTGGCATCGACGTGATCGGCACCTACCTGACCGAGATCAACGTGACCTCGCCCACCGGCATTCAGGAGCTGGAGCGGTTTGACGGTGTGAACATTGCTGAAAAAATCTGGCAGGTGATAGAGGCGAAACGCGCATGAGCCTGATGCGGCCGGTTCTGAACCTCTGGCTGAGGATGGCGGAAAAGCCGCACCTTGCGCGCACGACGCAGCCGGTTGATCTGCGCAAAAGCTTTGAATTGAAGGCGCGGCTTTTCTTTCGCGCGCCGCGCGGCACGGTTTTTCGCGATGATGTTCTGGTGCATGAGGGCGCACAAGTGCCTGTGCATTGGGCCGTGGCGCCCGGCGCGGCGACGGGGCCGGTGCTTTTGTATTTCCACGGTGGTGGTTATGTTTTTGGCTCACCCAAGACCCATCGGGCGATGCTGGCGCGATTGTCGGCGCTCTGCGGTTTGCCCGCCTGCCTGCCGGATTATCGCCTTGCGCCAGAACATGCCTTTCCGGCGGCTGTTGAGGATGCGCTGACAGCGTATCGTGCGCTTGCCGGGCATCCTGGTGGCGTCGTGCTTGGCGGGGACAGTGCCGGGGGCGGTCTGGCGCTGACGCTTTTGGGCGAAATCACCCGCCTGGGGCTGGCGCAGCCCTTGGGGTGCTTAGCCTTTTCGCCGCTGACCGATCTGACATTTTCAGGCGCTAGCCTTGCGCAAAATGCGAAGGCCGATGTGGTCTTGCCCGCAGCGCGCGCACCTGAAATGGCGCGGCGATATTTGGCGGGTGCGGATGCCGATGATCCGCGTGCCTCGCCGCTTAAGGCCGATTTCAAAGGGGCGGCGCCGGTCTGGCTTGCGGTGGGCGACACCGAAATCCTGCTCGATGACACCCGGCGGATGGCTCGCGTGCTAGAGGCGCAGGGCGTGCCGGTGCAATGCAAGGTCGAACATGATCTGCCGCATGTCTGGCCACTGTTTCAGGGGCTTTTGCCCGAGGCGCACGCAACCCTTTGCCAATTGGCGGAGTGGATCAAAGCTCTTTCATTCCGGCCAGACGAAAGCTGACAGCTTCGGCCACGTGGGGCAGGCGCACCGTATCCGCGCCATCAAGGTCGGCAATCGTGCGCGCCACGCGCAGCACCCGGTGATAGCCGCGCGCAGAGAGGCCAAAGCGTTCCGCGACCCGGTTGATCAAGGCGCGCCCCTCGGTATCGGGACTTGCGATATCCTCAAGCACCTGACCCTCGGCATCGGCATTGAGCCGCATACCGGGGTGATCGGCAAAGCGCGCGGTCTGGATCGCGCGCGCGGCATCAACCCGCGTGGCGACTGAGGCAGAGGCATCGCCCGAGGCCGGCAGATCGAGATCGCGAAAGGCCACGGGCGGCACCTCGACGCGCAAATCAAAGCGATCCATCAGCGGTCCGGAAATACGCCCCATGTAATCCTCACCACAGATAGGCGCGCGCGAACAGGCACGGGCGGGATCGCTCAGATGGCCGCATTTACAGGGGTTGGCGGCGGCCACCAGCATGAATCGGCAGGGATATTTCACATGGGCATTGGCGCGTGCGACGGTCACCTCGCCGGTCTCGACCGGCTGGCGCAGGGTTTCCAGAACACCGCGGGGGAATTCGGGGAACTCATCCATGAACAGAACGCCGTTATGGGCGAGGCTGATTTCACCGGGGCTGGCACGTCGCCCCCCACCGACGATCGCCGCCATCGAGGCAGTGTGGTGGGGTTCACGAAAGGGGCGCGTGCGGCTGATGCCGCCCTCTGTAAGCAGACCGGCCAGCGAATGGATCATCGAGGTCTCGAGCGCCTCGGTCGGGGTGAGCGGCGGCAGGATGCCGGGAAGGCGCGCGGCCAGCATGGATTTGCCAGAGCCGGGAGAGCCGACCATCATCAGGTGGTGGCGGCCTGCGGCGGCGATTTCAAGCGCACGCTTGGCGCGTTCCTGACCTTTGACATCGCGCAGGTCACGCCCCGCGGGCGCGCTGGTCACCTCGCCGGGATCAGAGGGCGAGATTGGCGCCTGGCCAGTATAGTGGCGCACCACATCCGCGAGGTTGGCCGCGCCGATCACCTGTACGCTACCGACCCATGCGGCCTCGGGGCCCGATGCCTTGGGGCAGAGCAGCATCCGGCCCTCTTCGGCGGCGGCCATGGCGGCGGGCAAAGCGCCCAACACCGCAATCAGAGAGCCATCGAGAGACAGCTCGCCCAGGGCCAGGGTGCCCTCGACCGCGTCTTTGGGAATGATTTCCAGCGCGGCAAGAAGGGCCAGCGCGATTGGCAGGTCAAAATGGCTGCCTTCCTTGGGCATATCGGCGGGCGAGAGGTTGATGGTGATGCGTTTGGAGGGCAGCGCGATGGCCATCGAGGACAGCGCCGTGCGCACCCGGTCGCGGGCCTCGGACACGGCCTTGTCTGGCAGACCGACCAGCGAAAAAGCCGGCAGGCCGGGTGTGATGGCGCATTGCACCTCGACCAGTTTGGCCTCGACGCCTTCAAAAGCCACCGTGTAGGCGCGTGCGACCATACCTCTCCCCGATCCTGCGTTTGAACATGGTTAATGCCTAGCGCGCAGGTGGTTTAAGAATGGTTAACGGCGCAAGGGGGCGCTGCCCCCCTAAGAAAATTCGCAGAATTTTCGTAGGCCCCCCGGAGTATTTATGGAACAATGAAAGCCGGGCCTCAGTTTGCGTCGCGGATGGCGGTGAAGGCGGGCCAGGCATCGGGGTCGGCCACGGTCTTGTCACGACAAAACGCGTTGCAAAAGCCGAAAATACGCCCTTCTGTTTCCATGAGGTGTGTGACGGGATCACTGGAATAAGGGCAGGTGTTGTTTTCCGGCGTGCCGGTGTCCACCGCTTTTGCGGGGCGCGGCGTGGGGCCGGGCCAGGTGGTGGTGACGTAATTGTGCGCATAGCGTTCCAGCGTCTCGCCATGAACCAGCCCCATGGCGCGCCAACGGCGAAAGGCGGGGTCGGCAAGATGGGCCGCGACATAGGCGCTCGCACTTTCAGAGACCGGCAAGCCATAGCCCGCGATCCGGGCCGCGACGGGGGCGAAGAACGCATCGGCCGCGCTATAGCCCCCGCAGAGCCAGGGGCCGTCGGGGGCCGTAGTTTTGCGGGCATGATCCCAGATCACCTCAAGCCGGGCAAGATCGGCCAGAAGCGCCGCAGAGGGTTCAACCCCTGCATAGGCCAGCCGCATGTTCATCGGACAGTCACCGCGCAGCGTGGCAAAGCCCGCATGCATTTCGGCGGCCAAGGTCCGTGCGGTGGCGCGGGCCAGCGGGTCGCTTGGCCAGATATCGGCCTCAGGGTGGCGGCTTGCCAGCTCTTCGGCCATGGCGAGCGATTCCGATATAATGGCGCCGTCGGGCGTGCACAGCGTTGGCACGGTGCGGGCCGGGGCGAGATCGCGCAACTGATCGGCGACGCTTGCGGCGTCATTGAAATCAAGCAACCGGGTTTTATACGGCAGACCAAAGCGATTGAGCAAAAGCCAGCCGCGCAACGACCATGAAGAATAGGCGAAGTCGCCAAGGATAAGTTGGTATGTCATGGGCAGAGGTTAGACCGGGATGCATGGCGCGCAAAACAAAAATTTGTGCATGTGCCCATCACGGCAGGTGATTGATCGACTGTGCCTGCCAGCGGTTGTTTTGCCAGTGCAATTCAGTCACCGACAGGTTTTCGATCCGGTGGGCGAAAGCCTCATAGGCGGTAACCTCGAGGGCCTGTTGCACCTGCGTCAGGATCGCGCCGAAATGGGCAACGGCGATGATGTCGCGGCCGGGATGGGCGGCAAGCAGGCGGGCGGCACTGTTGCTGACGCGGGCCGAGACCTGATGCCAGCTTTCGCCGCCGGGGGGGCGGATATCGCCCGGTTGCTCCCAAAAGGCGTGCAGGTGATCCTGATCGGTAATCTTGTCGAAGACCTGCAATTCCCAATCGCCAAAATGAATTTCGCGCAGGTCGGGATCATCGGGCAGGCGGGTGCGCGCGCCTGCAATCGCATCCGCCGTGGCGCGGGCGCGGATCAGGTCGGAGGAAATCACCAGAGCATCCTCGGGCAGGTGCGCCGAAAGCCGCGCGATTTGTGCGCTATCGCTCAGGTCGGCGGGTAAATCGGACCAGCCGACCATGGATTTGGCATGGGTTGGCCCGTGGCGAACCCAGTAGAATCGGCTCATTCCAGGCGGCCCTTGAGGACCTGCGGCAGGCCTGCGATCACGTTGACCACAAGCCCGGCCTCGGCCGCCAGCCTTTGGTTCAACCGGCCCTGCGCCTCGCGAAAGCGGCGGGCAAGTGCGTTTTCGGGGACAACCGACTGGCCGACCTCATTGCTGACCACCACCACCGGGGCGGCACAATGCGCGAGTGCGATGATCAACGCGGCTTCGGCCTCTGCCAGATCGTTTTCGGCCAGCATGTGATTGCTCAGCCACATGGTGGCGCAATCCAAAAGTACGGCCTCAACCGCGCGTGCGCTGTTCAGGGCTGGGGTAAGGTCAAGCGGTGCCTCGATGGTGCGCCAGCCCCCCCCGCGCATGGTTTGATGTCGGGCCACCTTGGCGCGCATTTCATCGTCAAACATCTGCGCGGTGGCAAGATAGGCCCGCGCCCGGCCAGATTGCAGAACAAGCCCCTCGGCAAAGGCCGATTTGCCCGAGGCCGCCCCGCCCAGAACCAAGGTTAAATCTGGCAGATCCAGCACTGGCGCCCCCAATTTTTTTTGATCCGATATAATGGATGATGCGTAGCACTCATCAGGAGACCGAGAAAGGGCGCAAATGCCTGATGCCGCCTGACAGGGGGAAATACCATGCCACTTGATGCACCGCAAAACAGTTCCATGTCCCGCAACGCGATGAAAGCGGAGATGCTGGATGCCGAAACCGAGTTGGCGCTGGCCTATGCCTGGCGCGACCAGCGCGACGAAGAGGCGCTTCACCGTCTGATCACCGCCTATATGCGGCTGGCAATCTCGATGGCGTCGAAATTCCGCCGGTATGGCGCGCCGATGAATGATCTTATTCAAGAGGCCGGTCTTGGTCTGATGAAGGCCGCGGACAAGTTTGATCCCGACCGCGGGGTGCGGTTTTCGACCTATGCGGTCTGGTGGATCAAGGCCAGCATTCAGGACTATGTCATGCGCAACTGGTCGATGGTGCGCACCGGATCAACCAGCAGCCAGAAGTCGCTTTTTTTCAACCTGCGCCGGGTGCAGGCCCGCCTTGAGCGCGAGGCG
>CBDTZA010000145.1:0-5596 GCA_965364785.1 uncultured Roseovarius sp.
GCTGACGTAGATGCCATCGGTACTCTTCGTTTACTCGAAGCGATCCGTTTCCTGGGTCTCGCCAAGAAAACCCGTTTCTATCAGGCATCCACTTCTGAGCTGTATGGCTTAGTGCAGGAAATCCCTCAGAAAGAAACCACGCCGTTCTATCCGCGCAGCCCGTATGCCGTGGCAAAAATGTACGCGTACTGGATCACCGTGAACTACCGCGAAGCTTACGGCATGTATGCCTGTAACGGCATTCTGTTTAACCATGAAAGCCCGCGCCGGGGCGAGACCTTTGTGACCCGCAAGATCACCCGCGGGCTGGCCAATATTGCGCAGGGCATCCAGGACTGTCTCTATATGGGCAATATCGACGCGCTGCGCGATTGGGGCCATGCCAAGGATTACGTCCGCATGCAGTGGATGATGCTGCAACAGGACGAGCCGGATGATTTTGTCATCGCCACCGGCAAGCAATATTCCGTGCGAGAGTTCATCATCTGGTCGGCGCGTGAATTGGGGATTACCCTGCGCTTTGAGGGGACCGGCGTCAACGAGGTTGCGATCGTCGATACCATCACTGGCGATGCTGCGCCCGAGATTGCACCGGGGCAGGTGATCCTGCGGATTGATCCGCGCTATTTCCGCCCCGCCGAAGTGGAAACACTGCTTGGTGATCCGGCCAAGGCCAAGGCCAAGCTTGGCTGGACGCCCGAGATCACCGCGCAAGCGATGTGCGTCGAAATGGTCGCCGAAGACCTGAAGGCGGCGCGGCGCTATCGGCTGCTCAGGGAACACGGGCTAAGCCTGCCTGTTTCGACCGAAGGTTGAAGCCGATGAAGATCTATGTTGCAGGGCATCGGGGCATGGTCGGCGGCGCAATCCTGCGCCAGCTTGCGGCCACGCGCCCCGAAGCGGAAATTCTGACCCAGACACATGATCAGCTTGACCTGACGGATCAGGCCGACGTTGGCGCATTCATGGTGGCGCACAAGCCGGACGCGGTCATCCTTGCGGCGGCCAAGGTCGGGGGTATCCACGCCAACAACACCTATCCGGCCGAGTTCATTTATGAAAACCTGATGATCCAGGCGAATGTCATTCATCAGGCATTCCGGGCCGGGGTCGAAAACCTGCTGTTTCTTGGCTCGTCCTGCATCTACCCTAAACTGGCGCCCCAGCCGATGCGCGAAGACGCCCTTTTGACCGGCGTGCTTGAGCCCACTAACGAGCCCTATGCCATTGCCAAGATCGCCGGCATCAAGCTCTGCGAAAGCTATAACCGGCAATATGGCACCGACTACCGCTCGGTCATGCCGACAAACCTTTATGGCCCCGGCGATAATTTTCACCCCGAAAACAGCCATGTTGTGCCGGCCCTTCTGCGCCGCTTTCACGAGGCTAAGCTGCGCGGTGACAATGAGGTCGTGGTCTGGGGCAGCGGCACGCCGATGCGCGAGTTTCTCTATGTCGAGGATATGGCCGAGGCCAGCCTGTTTGTCGCCAACCTTGATCGCGCCACCTATCAGGCAAATACCGACCCGATGCTGAGCCATATCAACGTCGGCACCGGCACCGATGTCACGATCCGCGAGCTTGCCGAAACGATAAGCCAGGTCGTCGGCTTTACCGGCGCCCTTACGTTTGATGCGACCAAGCCCGACGGCACGCCGCGCAAGCTTATGGATGTGTCACGGCTCAAGGCCATGGGCTGGACCTATAAGGTTGATCTGCGCGAGGGGCTTGAGCGATCTTACGCCTGGTTCCTGGACCCCTCACAGACTAATAGGATGGTATGATGACACCGATTGTTCCGGTTCTTCTTGCAGGGGGCAGCGGGACGCGCCTTTGGCCGCTGTCCAGAAAATCCTATCCCAAGCAGTTTGCCAACCTGATTGGCCCCGAGAGCCTGTTTCAGCAAAGCGCGCGGCGGCTGTCCTCATCACCGACCCTTGAGTTTACGCCGCATATGACCGTGACCACCTCGGATTTCAGGTTCATCGTCGGGGAACAGCTTCAATCGGTCGGCATAGACCCCGGCCCCATCCTGATCGAACCCGAGGGGCGCAACACCGCACCGGCCGTGCTTGCGGCCAGTATTTTCGCCCGGAAAACCGATCCCGAGACGGTTTTGCTGATTGCGCCGTCGGATCACGTCATTCCCGATACACAGGCCTTTCACGCGGCTGTCGCCAAGGGGTTGTCGGAGATCGAAGAGGGCAAGATCGTCACCTTTGGAATCACCCCCAATCGACCGGCCACGGGCTATGGCTATCTTGAGCTGAACGCGGGTGCCAACGGCGACCCTGTCACCCTGAAGCGCTTTGTCGAAAAGCCGGATGGTGACACGGCGCGCAGCATGCTTGAGGCCGGGAATTATCTCTGGAATGCAGGGATATTCCTGTTCCGTGCAAAAGACATGGTTGCGGCCTTTGAAACGCACGCGCCGGGCCTGCTTGATCCGGTCACGCGGGCGGTTGAAAACGGCAAGGCCGATCTTGGGTTCTGGCGGCTTGATCCTCTGGCCTGGGGCGAATGCGATGACATCTCGATTGACTATGCGGTGATGGAAAAGGCCGACAATCTTGTTGCGGTGCCGTTTTCGGCGGGCTGGTCGGATCTTGGCGGTTGGGATGCGGTCTGGGAGGAGCAGGACCCGGATGCGGATGGGGTCGTGACCTCTGCCAATGCGACGGCGATTGAGTGCCGGAATGTTCTTCTGCGCTCTGAAAGCTCATCGCAGGAAATTGTCGGGCTCGGTCTGGAGAACATCATCGCCATCGCGATGCCCGATGCCGTGCTTGTGGCGCATAAGGATCGCGCACAGGACGTCAAAAAGGTCGTGACCGCCCTGAAAGGCAAAGGTGCGGCGCAGGCCGAGGTGCTTCCAAAGGACCACCGCCCGTGGGGTTGGTTTGAAACCCTTACGATCCGTGGCCGGTTTCAGGTCAAGCGTATTCTGGTCAAACCAAAGGCCAGCCTGAGTCTGCAAAGCCACCACCACCGCTCTGAACACTGGATCGTCGTCGAGGGCACGGCAAAGGTGACCGTAGACGATGACGTGAGGCTGATCACCGAGGGGCAGTCGGTCTATATCCCGCTTGGCGCCGTCCACCGCATGGAAAACCCCGGCAAAGTGCCGATGGTTCTGATCGAGGTTCAGACCGGGGCCTATCTGGGCGAGGATGACATCATCCGCTACGAGGATGTCTACGCCCGCTCATAAGGCGGGCGTGACTGGTGCTTAGCCCTGATGCTCGGCCCCGATCCCCTGGAACATGGCGCGCAGATCGACGGTGCTTTTGTTGCCAATCGCGTCGAAGTTTTTCTTGAGCCAGGCCTTGGCCGTATCGCGGCCGATGTCGCGCAGGCGGGTCAGAAAGGCCCATTCGACATTCATTTTTGACGACGCGCCCATCGGCTTGAGGGCATCCTCGTTTTCCATGATGTGGACGCGCACGGGGCGGTAGTGATCAGTGGTAAGCTTGCCTTCCCGGATCAGGCGGTCAACGAAATCAATCGCGCGCAATTCCTTGAGAAGGCTGGAATTAAAGCTGATTTCATTGAGGCGGTTGTCGATTTCCTGCGGGGTGCGGGGGGCGCCTTTGCGCTCGATCGGGTTGATCTGGATGACCACGATATCGTCGGTACCGGTCTCGGTATAAAGCGGAAACAGCGACGGATTGCCCATATAGCCGCCATCCCAATAGGGCACGCCGTCAATCTCGACGGCCTGATAGATGCTTGGCAAACAGGCCGAGGCCATGACCATATCCGCGGTCAGCATGTCGCGGGGAAAGATTTTGACCTTGCCGCTCTCGACATTGGTGGCCGAGATGAAAAGCTTGAAGGCCGTGCATTTGCGTACCATCTCGAAATCAATGCTGTCCTCGACCAGATCGCGCAGCGGATTGATGTTCATCGGGTTGAGCTGATAGGGCGAGGCGACGCCTGAGAGCGCATTCATAAAGTGGTAAAACGGGTTGTTCTCAAGCCCCCAATTGCCGGTCAGGCGATCCATCGGCGTGCGTTGCATCGGGCTTTGTTCGGCGCTTTTGCTCATGCAGCGCCAAAAGTGCTCAAGCGCGGCGCGCGCGCCGTCCGGCCCGTCGCGGGTAAAGCCATCGGCCATTGCCACGGCATTCATCGCCCCCGCAGAGGTGCCCGAAACACCCGTGATACTCAGACGTCCATCTTCCAGAATGTGATCCAGCACCCCCCAAGTGAACGCGCCATGCGCGCCGCCGCCCTGCAGGGCCAGATTGATCGCTTTGGTGGTTTTGCTCATCGGTTCAATATCCTGCATTCAAAAGGGGGCCGTCTAGGGGCGCATATAGGTTTATCAGGCCAGATAGTCATGCGCCACCCGGCCATAGGGCAGGGTCAGATCGGCGATGATATGCTGGCCCTCGATCACGCGGCGCACTGGCAAGTCGGCCACTGGGGCGTTGACATGCGGCACCAGGTGAAGCCGTGCGGGGCCGCGCCAAAAGCCTTTGACGGTGATGTCGGTCATCGCGAACGACACCAGCTCGGCGATGCGCGGCTTGCCGGTGACACAGGGGATGATCTTGAGATTGACGGCGGTCTTGCCAAGCTTTTTGGCACAGTCCTGCGGCGAGTCACAGGCGGCCTCATGTTTGTAAACCATGGTGCCCATGGCGATCCGCTGGCCAGCATAGTTAAGGGTGCCGGTCAGGGTGTCTTTCTCGACGGTCATCTCCGGCTCGCCCCAGCGTTTGGGAAAGCCCCAGATCTCGCGCCCGGCGGTGATGGGCGGCTCATCATTGAGAAACATCATCGCCGTGTAATTCACCGGCTCGCCGTTCAGGGTGCAGGGAATGACGATGCCGGATTCCTGATAGGCGCCAAAGCCCGAACTGTCGGGCATGTTGATCCATTCATAAACCACGGTGTTCGACCCATCAGGCATAAGCGGCTCTGGCACCATCGCACGGATCGCACCGGCGTCGCTTTCATAGATGATGTTCATGTATTCACGGTTGATAAAGCGGTAGGGGCCATGCGGATAGCTCGGGTTGGCCGGTGGCATGCCCGCAAGGGTCAAAAGCTCGTCACGTGTCACTGGTTACTCTCCTTCGGTGGTCACGTTAAGGTTGCCCAAGCCCTATCGCAGCCCCGCCCGGTAAAGTAGCACCAAACCTCGCTACGCCGGAAATCGTGATCTATCGCGAGGGGGTGGGCGGTTTTGCTGTGCAGGGTGCATGACATTCAGGCCCTACGATAACCACAAGGTGTCGGCGCCCGATGCTTGGCCAAGCTGGGTGGGGTTTTATGGTTTTGGGAGGTAAGGTTAGAAGTTGCTTACTTTGCAATCCAGATTGTCTGGTGCTCCGTAGGATAGGTGTCTTTGTTAGATATTATTTCTGAGGAAACGTAACCTCTTTGAACCCACTTTAAACCTTTCCAAACTTGCCGAAGATCCTTAAGTCGAGACTGTTTGGAATAGTCGACATAGTAATCCTCCTCTTTTTGCCCGTCGCGCCGCTTGATAGCGGAAACGTGTTTCGGTTCCTCGCCTTTGATTGTCAAAAGTGTTGAATGTCACTCACAACTGACCCGGTATTGTCACCGAGATTTGCCCCGCCCA
>CBDTZA010000146.1:0-5594 GCA_965364785.1 uncultured Roseovarius sp.
CCTCAAGGGCCAGCATTTCCTGGCCGTCAACGTTTCTGATGCGCGCACCTTTTTGCGGATAAGCGGGGTGGGCGCGCGCGAGGTGCTGGCCAAGCTTTGCCCGGTCGATCTCTCGCCCGAGGGTTTCACGCCCGGCATGTTCCGCCGCACCCGCATGGCGCAGGTGCCTGCCGCCTTCTGGCTTGACGAGGCGGGGGCGTTTCATCTGATCTGTTTCCGCTCGATCGCGGATTACGCGTTCAACCTGTTGAAAATGTCGGCTAAACCCGGCGGTGAAGTGGGCTATTTCGCCTGATCCCGCCAAACCCGACAGAAAAACTCTGCCACGCGGGGTTGACCTTTGAGGGATCAGGCCACCATGTATGTTGCATCTGATTTTGAACGCACAGAAACGCACTGAACAGGGGGATAACCCATGAGCTTTGAACTTCCCGATCTTCCTTATGCCCATGACGCGCTTGCCGCGCATGGCATGTCCGCTGAAACGCTGAAATACCATCACGACATGCACCACAAGGCCTATGTCGATAACGGCAACAAGCTGATTTCCGGCACCGAATGGGACGGCAAATCGCTTGAGGCGATCATCGCTGGCACCTATGACAAGAGTGCCGTGGCGCAAAACGGCATTTTCAACAACATCAGCCAACTCTGGAACCATAACCAGTTCTGGGAAATGATGAGCCCGACCAAGACCGGCATGCCCGGTGAGCTTGAAAAAGCCATCATCAATAGCTTTGGCTCGGTTGACGAGTTCAAATCGCAGTTTTCAGCCGCAGGTGCCGGTCAGTTCGGCTCTGGCTGGGCGTGGCTTGTCAAGGATACCGATGGCGGCCTCAAGGTCACCAAGACCGAGAACGGCGTAAACCCGGTCTGCTTTGGTCAGACCGCGCTTTTGGGCTGTGATGTGTGGGAGCATTCCTATTACATCGACTTCCGTAACAAGCGCCCGGCGTACCTTACCAACTTCCTCGACAATCTGGTGAACTGGGAAAACGTCGCCTCGCGGCTTTGACCTGAGCGACCTTTGGGCCCTGTGAGGCCCATGAAATTGGCCCCGCTGGTAGGCATCAGCGGGGCTTTTTCGTGGCCGGTTGGCTCGGGTTTTCACCGGCCCAGGCATTATCGCCTTGCAAGCCAGTGGCAGATCAGGCAGCAGTTTGACAACTCACACAGACAACAGGACACCCCATGCGCGAGGCGACAAAAGGGATCATCGCGATGGTCGTCACCTGCACGATCTGGGGGCTGTCGGGGATTTATTACAAGCTGCTGGACCATATCCCGCCGATTGAAATCCTTGCGCATCGCACGCTTTGGTCCTGTGTTTTCTTTGCGCTGATCCTCTTGGTGCAGGGGCGGATTTCGGTTTTGGGTCAAACGGTCAGGAACCGGCGTTCCGTTCTTTTAATTGGCTTTGCGGCGCTGATGATCTCGACCAACTGGTTCGTGTTCATCACCTCGATTCAAGTGGGCCGCGCGGTCGAGGCCTCCTTGGGCTATTACATTTTCCCGCTGGTGGCGGTGCTGTTGGGCGCGGTGGCCTTTGGCGAACGCCTTGGCCGGGCGCAGATGGTTGCGGTGTCTCTGGCGGCTGCGGCGGTGGTGACGCTGACCGTGGGCCTTGGTGTGACGCCTTGGATATCGCTTATTCTGGCCATGTCATTTGGGCTTTATGGCCTTGTAAAGAAAGGGATTTCTGTCGGCCCGGTGGTGTCGGTCACCGCCGAGGTCATGCTGTTGTCACCGATTGCCCTGGCGGTTTTGTGGTGGTTTCACTCTGACGGGCACGGTGCCTTTGGCACGTCCTTTCGCGACAGCGCGCTGCTGGCGTTTTCCGGGCCGCTGACCGCCACGCCGCTGATCCTGTTCAGCTATGCCACCAAGCGTATCCGGCTGGCGACCGTGGGCCTTGTGCAATACCTCAATCCCAGCCTGCAATTTCTTGTGGCGACCTTGCTTTTTCGCGAAGCGTTCAGCTTTTGGCACGGGATTGCCTTTGCGATGATCTGGACCGCGCTTGTGATCTATACCACCGCGTCTTTGCGTCAAGACAGGGTGACGCGCAGAGCGATCATCAAATCCTGAACGCTATCAACCGCGTGCATGAAATCCTTAAGGGAAGGATCGGCAAAGCCCTGATCAATGATATGATCCATAAGTTGCGTTAGCGGCGTCCAATAGCCATCGGAATTCAAAAGGAAAATAGGTTTTTTATGCAGGCCAAGCTGGCGCCATGTCAGCACCTCGAAAAACTCGTCCAGCGATCCGGCGCCACCGGGCAAAACTACGATTGCATCCGAGTTCATATACATGACCTTTTTGCGCTCGTGCATGGTCTCGGTCACCACAAAGCGGGTCAGGTCTTTTTTGCCAACCTCAAGCTTCATCAGATGCGCCGGAATGACGCCAAATGTGTCGCCCCCCGCATCTTGGGCGGCGCGGGCTGTGGCGCCCATCAGCCCGATATCGCCTGCGCCATAAACCAGCCGCCAGCCGTTTTGCGCCAACATTTCGCCGACAGCGGTCGCGTCTTCGCTAAACTTCGGGTTTTTACCAGGACGTGCGCCGCAAAAGACACAGACGGACAGGACTGTCATGAAATCACCCCAGGCTGATAAATGGTTGTTTTGACCCGTGATAGCCTTGTTGCTATTCTGCGGCAACCGTGCACTGTGCTGGGGACGGGGCGGAAGGAAAAGCATGAGCAAATTCGCTGGTTTAGGGAAGGGGCCTGCGCTTGGGGCTGCGGGGGCCGTGATGGTCGGCCTTGCCGGACTCGCGATCTATTTCGGCGGCATGTTCGCGCCGACGACGCCGCCCACGCCCGAACCAACCATCGTGGTGCAACCTCAACCCGTTGTGCAAGCGCCTGCCGAAACCGAGCCAGAGAGCGGTCCCGTTGCGGCGGCAGAACAGGCCGCGCCCGCAATGCCCGATGCGCCGTCAATCGACACCTTCCGTCTTGATCCGGATGGCCAGATGCTTGTTGCCGGTCAGGGCGCGCCGGGCTGGGATATCTCAATTCTTCTGGATGACATGAGCATCGACACGGTTGCCTCTGATAGTGCAGGGAAATTTGTGCATTTCCTTGATCTTCCGGCCAGCGATCAGCCGCGCATTCTATCGCTGAGCATGCGCTCGCCCGAGGGGGGTGCAACCTTGGCCTCGGTCGACGAAATCATCATCGCCGCTACGCCACCCATCGTGGCAGAGGTGGCGCCGGCAAAGGTCGCACAAACGCTTGCCAAGGCCGAGCCGGAACCGGTGGCTTCCGCTGCACCAGAGACGTCAGAGGTGAAGACCCCCGAGACAGATCAAGTTGCTGCTCTTGATCCTGCGGTCCCGGAGGCGACGCAACCCAATGAGGGCGTGGCAAAACCGGAAACTGCCGCTGCCACGTCCGAGCCGCTATCCGCCGCGTTACAAACCGTGCTCTTGGCCGATGACACTGGCGTGCGAGTGCTTCAGGCGCCCGTTGCGGCAGGGACCGCGCCCGAGGTGATGTCAAGCGTGGCGCTGGATGCGATCACCTATTCCGACGAGGGCGATGTTCAGCTTTCTGGCCGCGCTGAAGGCACCGGATTTGTCCGCATTTATCTTGATAACGCGCCGATCACCACGTCGCGTGTGGCGGCAGATGGCAACTGGAACAGTGATCTGCCCGAGGTCGCTGCCGGAGTTTACACCCTGCGTGTCGATGAGGTCAGCGCCGAGGGCACGGTGATTTCGCGCGTCGAGACGCCGTTTAAACGCGAGGATCAGACGATCCTGGTGACACAGGACAGCGCCGATCAATCCGCCCGCGTGCGGGCCGTCACGGTTCAGCCGGGGTCAACCCTCTGGGCAATTTCGCGAGAGGCTTACGGCGAGGGTGTAATGTATGTGCGGGTGTTCGAGGCCAATCGTGACCGGATCCGCGACCCTGATCTGATCTATCCCGGACAGGTGTTCGCCCTGCCGCAATAGGCCGGGGCTGGCAATTGCGCAATCTGCGATCTATGTGTGTGGCAAGTGATTGAAAAGGCTTGCCCATGCGTCATGCCCAAATGACAACTTCTGAAATGCCCAAGAACGGCTGGCGCACGATCCGGCGCGTGGCACCTTACCTGTGGCCCGCCGATCAGCCGTGGGTGAAACGGCGCGTGGTGCTGGCGCTTGTGGCGCTTTTTGTAGCCAAGTTCGTCGCGGTCGGCACGCCGTTTTTCTATAAGGCGGCGGTCGATGCTCTGGCCGGTGAGGGTCAATCGGCGGCCTGGATGCTTGGCGCGGGGGCGGTGGGGCTTACTGTGGCCTACGGTGTGGCGCGGTTGATGAATGTCGGCTTTCAGCAATTGCGCGACGTGATCTTTGCACGGGTGGCGCAGCGCGCCCTGCGGTCACTGGCGTTTGAGACGTTTAGCCATATCCATGCAATGTCGATGCGCTATCACATCACGCGTAAAACCGGCGGGCTAAGCCGGATTATCGAGCGTGGCGTCAAGGGCGTTGAATTCCTGTTGCGGTTCTTGCTGTTTTCCATCGGACCGCTGGTGCTTGAGCTGCTGATGATCGGCATCATCCTCTGGGTGCTGTTCGACATCTGGTATCTGGCCGTGGTAATGGGCGTGATCGCGGCCTATGTGGCGTTCACGTTCAAGGTGACTGAGTGGCGCGTGAAACTGCGCAAAGAGATGAACGATCAGGATACCGACGCCAATCAAAAGGCGGTCGACAGTCTTTTGAACTTCGAGACGGTCAAGTATTTCGGCGCCGAAGGGCGCGAGGCGGCGCGCTATGATGCGGCGATGGCGGGCTATGAACAGGCCGCGCTTCAGACCTCCTATTCGCTGGCCTTCCTGAATTTCGGTCAATCTGTCCTAATCACTGGTGGCCTTGTGGTGGTCATGGTGATGGCCGCGCTTGGTGTGCAAAGCGGGGCAATGACGGTCGGCGATTTCGTGATGGTGAACGCCTATATGATTCAGATCACCTTGCCTCTGAACTTTCTTGGCACGGTCTATCGTGAAATTCGTCAGGCTTTGGTGGACATGGGTGAAATGTTCGAATTGTTAGAGCAACCGCCAGATGTGAAGGATAAATCGGACGCGCATGTTCTAAAAGTGAAGGGTGCGTCAGTACGACTTGAGGCGGTGGACTTTGGATATGATAGCCAACGGCCGATTTTGAAAGGCGTTACACTGGATGTGCCGGCCGGGCAGACGGTGGCCGTTGTCGGCCCTTCTGGATCGGGGAAATCGACAATCGGGCGGCTGTTGTTTCGCTTCTACGATGTGCAATCGGGTGCGGTTCTGATTGATGGTCAGGACGTGCGCGACGTGACGCAGGAAAGCCTGCACGCGATGATTGGCGTCGTGCCGCAGGATACCGTGCTGTTTAACGACACGGTCGGCTATAACATCGGCTATGGGCGCGATGGTGCCACGCAAGCCGAGATTGAAGAGGCCGCGCGCGCCGCGCAGATCCACGATTTCATCGTGAGCCTGCCGGATGGTTACGAGACCACTGTCGGTGAGCGGGGGCTTAAACTGTCGGGGGGCGAGAAACAGCGTGTCGGGATTGCCCGGACCTTGCTGAAGAACCCGCCGATCCTG
>CBDTZA010000147.1:0-5558 GCA_965364785.1 uncultured Roseovarius sp.
GATCGCCGTTGGGGTAATAGTATTTGATCATTTCCAGACTCCTTTATGTTAATGAACTGGGCAGACCGCGGCCATTGTTCCACCAGCGGTTCGGGTTGCTCCTGTGGGGATCATAGGCGGAGCGGCTGGCCCAGTCTTCGCGCACAAAAATCACCGGTTCTTCATAATGATGGGCGTCGAGCAAGGCATCCATCACCTGCTCCAGCGTCCTGAGGTCGCGTTCGATCGAGATTTTCAACTCGACCATCGGATAAGTTTCCGTCGCCCCGGCACGAAACCCTGTCTTATGCGTGGCCGTGCTTGACTGGGGCTCGGGTTGGGCGGTCTCCTGTCCCACGGCCGAGATTGAAGCATTGCGTTGATACCGGCCATATCCCAGCGGGTAGACCTGCATGACCGCATCGAGCAGACGGTCAGTATCTTTGGCAAGGGTCTGGATCTCGATGGTCCAGACCGGGATAATGCGGCCGGTTCGGGCGTTGTATTTTTCAAGCATCGGGGTCTCCTGGTAATGCTTTGTCAGTATAACGACCCCATGCTGACACCACCGTGTCAGCATATATGCTAGGATCGTGACATGACACGTTCAATCCGCATGTTCGACATCATTCAGATCCTACGCGCGGCGCGCGGGGCGGTGACGGCGCGCGCCCTGGCTGACGAACTGGAAGTGACACCGCGCACGATCTACCGTGATGTGGCCGCTTTGCAGGCGATGCGTGTGCCTGTCGAGGGAGAGGCCGGTGTCGGCTATGTTCTGCGCGCGGGGTTTGACCTGCCGCCTCTTATGTTCACGCCCGAGGAACTGGAGGCGCTCTATGTGGGTATGGCGCTGCTTCATCGCACCGGTGATGCCGGTCTGGAACGCGCGGCGCGGCGGGCTGGCGAAAAGATCGCAAGTGCGCTTCCGGGCGAGGCGCCGCAGGTGCCGCTGCATGTCTCTGGCTGGAACCGGATATCGCAGGACGGGGCCGATGCCGCGCGGCTGCGCAGATATATCCGCGATGAGGCTGAGATTGACATCGCCTATCTGGACCTCGAAGAGCGGCAGACCCGCAGGGCGGTCCGGCCATTGGCGTTGATTTATTACATCGATGTCGTGGTTCTGGTTGCGTGGTGTAACTTGCGGCAGGATTTCAGACATTTCCGGATCGACCGGATGATGGAGTGTTCGCCAACTGGCAGGCGCTTTGCGTCTGAAGGTGCTGCGCTTCGCGATAGGTGGGAAAAGATCAACGCTGCGCAGTGAAGTCGCCTGCGAAATCCCAAGGGCGTCCGTGCAGGGGAGTGACGATTTTTCGGCGAAAAATCGGGGTGCAGAAAATTAGGCAAACTTCCTAGATTAAGCCAAGTGGCGACGTTCGTGCAGGGCCTGAGTGACGATCTGAAAGGAGGATGACAGGAACAACCCCGCCATCACCGCCGCCACGATCACATCGGGCCAGCCCGTCGCTGTGCCCCAGACGGCCAGGGCGGCGATGATCACCGCGACATTGCCAATCGCGTCATTGCGAGAACACAGCCAGACCGAGCGCACATTGGCATCGCCGTCCTTATAACGCACCAGCAAAAGCACGCTTGCCAGATTGGCGGCAAGGGCCAGAAACCCGACACTTCCCATGATTGAGGCCTCGGGTAGCCCGAGATAGAACACGCGGTAAAGGGTTGAGCCAAGCACCCATGTCCCCATCAGGGCAAGGCTGATGCCTTTGGCGAGCGCTGCGTTGCTGCGAATGTTGGCGGATTTGCCGATCACGGCCAGCGAGATTCCATAGGTCAGGGCATCGCCCAGAAAATCAAGCGCATCGGCCTGAAGGGCCTGTGACTGTGCCAACTGCCCGGCGCCCATCTCGACCAGGAACATCGTGGCATTCAGGACAATCACGATCCACAGCCGCCGTTTATAATCGGCGGACAGGCCCTCAAAGCTGGCGTTCTGACCACAGCATCCCGACATGCACCCTCGCTCTCACCGTCAGCAATAGCATGGCAGAATCGCCTTGCACAGATGGATACTCTCTAGGCAGACCCATGCCGGGCGGCTTTGCCATCCAGCCATTTGCGACAGGCCCGATCCACGCCGGCATGCAGCAAAAGCGTCAGAACCGCCAGCACGATAAGGGCCGCAAACATCAGGTCAATCTTTGCCCGGCCATTCGCCAGAAGCATCAGATAGCCAAGTCCCTTTGACGCCCCCACCCATTCGCCGATGATCGCCCCGATCGGGGCGTAAACGGCGGCCAGCCGCAACCCCGAGGCAAAGCCCGGCAGGGCGGCGGGCACCCGGATGTACCACATGAGGCGATGCCGGTTCGCCCCCATGATCCGCCCCAGATCAAGCCAGTGCTGCGGCGTGCGCATAAGCGCATCAAAGAACGCCGAGGTGACCGGAAAATAGATGATCAAAAGCGCCATCGCCACCTTGGACCAAAGCCCATACCCCAACCAGAGCGTCAGGATCGGCGCGAGGGCAAAGACCGGGATCGACTGGCTAAAGACCATCATCGGCCGGATCAGCCTGCGCGCCATCGGCGAGGCGGCAAGGCCAATCGCCGAAAAGCCCCCGAGGATCGCCCCAAGCGCCAGCCCAAGCAGGACCTCGGCCCCGGTGATGGTGGCGTGATGCGCAATCAGCGCGCGACTGGCCCAAAGGGTTTCAAACACCCGCCCCGGACCCGGCAGGATAAAGGGCGGCAGATCGGCCAGCATCACCAAGGCCTGCCACAGGACAAGCGCCAGGGTGGCCGAGGCGACGATGGTGAGAACGCGGCTCATACGGTTGTGTATCCTTCATAAGCGGCATCAAAGAACGCCCGCTCAAGCCGGGTGGCGGTGATAAATGTCTCTTCCACGGCGCGCTGATCCTTGGGGGCAAGCGTTTCCCATGCCGTATCAAGCTGCGCGCGCAGATAGGCCACGACGCCTTCGAACCCCGTCCCGCTATGCAAGGTGATCCATTCGCCAAACCAGAACGGCAGGCCCTCGGCCTTGTCGGCATGCGGGCTTGCCCAGCTCAGATAAGACCATTCCGCGACAACCAGAACCGCAAGCATCTGTTCATAGCGCCCCGAGCGCGCGGCCTGTGCCATCAGCGCCTGAAAGTCGCGCGTTACCGGATGGGCGGGCGCGGGTGGCTCGGTCGCGCCACCAAGGGCCGGGATCGCACGCAGGAAATAGGTGTTCTCAGGCCCCGAGATCAGGCCCAGAAATTGCGCCGCCGGGATCGCATCGCCAAGGCTAGGCGCCTGCGCGATGGCCGAGGCCAGAAGCCGCACGAACCCCTCGATGAAAAGGTAATCCTGCCGCAGATAGGCCAGCATCTTGTCCTGCGCCACCGTGCCCGCGATCAGATCATTGGTAAAGACATGGCTGGTGGCAGCAGTCCAGTCGGACTGGCAAAGCGACTTTAGATGATCGGTGGGGCGCATCGTGGGCTCTTCTTTCATTGGCTCAGGCGGGTGCGCGCAACAGCGCCAACAGGCGGCCCTGGGCGGCAAGTGTTTCGGTGTCATCCACCGGGCGCGGCGGGGGGCCTTTGGGCGGGGTAAACTCGGTCAGACCGGATTCGGACAGAATATGGATCGCATCGCCCAAACGGGCGGCCTCGGCCGGGTCATGGGTGACCATCAAAACGGTACGCCCCGAGAGATGTTCGGCGCTCAGGTCCTGCATCTGGGCGCGGGTGCGGGCATCAAGCGCTGAAAACGGCTCGTCCAGCAAGACAACGGGGCGATCCTCCATCAAGGTGCGCGCAAGGGCCACCCGCTGGCGTTGCCCGCCTGAAAGAGCATCCGGCGTCTTGCGGGCGTGATCGGCCAAGCCCACACGCTCCAGCATCGCAAGCGCGCGCTCTGTATCGCGCGGCGCGCCGCGCAAGCGGGACCCGAGCGTGACATTGCCCAGCACATCCAGCCAGGGCATCAACAGATCACCCTGCGCCATCAACGCCATGCGCCCCGGCAAGGCCAGGCCATCCGAGGCGGTGATCGTGCCGTTGAAATCGGTCACGTCATCGACCCCGGCCAAAAGTCGCAATATCGTGGTTTTTCCAACCCCCGACGGCCCAAGCAAACAGGTCCAGCGCCCGCCAGCCATGCAGAGGCGCAGCGGCCCGAAAATCGGTGTGCCGCCAATCCGGGCGCTGCCATCTATCACAAGCTCGGGCGGTGTCTGGCGCATCGGCGGCCTTCCTCTGTGTAGCGCAGGGCAAAAGGCAGGAAGGGCGCCGGGGTGTGGCGCGGGTTCCGTTCCCTCCGCCGGTGCGAGCCGGATCAGGTTCGGTGGGTTGGCATTTCTGCCTCTCAGCCCGAAACGGGCACCCCAACGGATGTCAAAGATGTAGCAACGCCCCCCCGCCATGGCAAGCCTTGCCCGGACCGTGGGCAAAATGGGGGCGGGAATTTTTGGCGTTCAACGCTTGTTAACCCGGGCGTGGCACAGTTGCGCGGTATGAGTGGAGAATGCGATGCACGGGCTGGTTAACCGCGCCATAGAAAGATTTGTTCGCGACACCTATGGGCGCGATGTCTGGATCGAAACGATCCGGCGGCTCGATCTGGGCTATACCGAGTTTGAGGCGATGATGACCTACGAGCCGCAGGTGACCAAAACGGTGCTGGCGGCTTTTAGGGAACGTCTTGATAAGGCCGTGCCAGACCTGCTTGAGGATATCGGCACCTACATGATCTCACACCCCAATATTGAGGCGCCGCGACGGCTTTTGCGCTTTGGCGGGGTGGATTTTGTGGACTTCCTGCACTCATTGGATGACCTGCCGGAACGCGCGCGCCTTGCTGTGTCCGATCTTGATTTGCCGACACTTAAGCTGCGCGATCATGGCGAGGGCAGCTACAGCCTGAATGTTGGTCTGTCTGAGGGGCATGATCTGCGCCTTGGTCATGTGGTGATGGGGGTTTTGCGCGCTATGGCGGATGATTACGGCGCATTGGTTTTCCTCGAACACAGAGGCGTCAGCGCGGGGCATGAGGTGATTCTGATTCGCCTTCTGGAGACTGCCTTTGCCAGTGGGCGGAGTTTTGAACTCGGGGTAGGGGGGCTCACCGGGTGAGCGGCGCACATTATCCCTCCTATGACTTGCTTGATCTTCTGTGCCCGATGCATGCGGTGCTGAATGCCACTGGGCATGTGGTGCATGCCGCGCCGACATTGCACAAGGTCTTTGAAGGCAAGCCTTTGATCGGTGCCCGGTTTCTGGAATTGATCGAGCTGCGTCGCCCGCATGTTGCCGATAATATGTCAGGCTTGCGGGATTGTCACGGCGCGCGGCTGCATTTGCGATTGCGCGAAGGGCTGCGCACCGGGATGAAAGGCGTGATAATGGCGCTTCCGCAAGAGGGGGCGTCGCTCGGGCCGTCGGGCGGGGCGATCATCAACCTCTCCTTCGGTATTTCCGTAGTCGACGCCGTGCGCGATTTCAGCCTCACTGCCGGGGATTTTGCGGCGACCGATCTGACCATCGAGATGCTCTATCTGATCGAGGCGAAATCTGCCGCGATGGAGGCGTCACGCAAGCTGAATCTGCGGCTGCAAGGGGCGCG
>CBDTZA010000148.1:0-5541 GCA_965364785.1 uncultured Roseovarius sp.
ACCAGATCGCCATCCGCCTCAAGCCCCGGCAATTCACGCGCCCGCGCGCCGGTGGCCAGCACGATATGCTTGGCCGTCAGCTCCTCAACGCCCTTGTCGGTCTTGACCGTCACCTTGCCCTTGGCGGGCACGGTCGCCTCGCCCATGATCGCGGTGACCTTGTTTTTCTTGAGCAGATGCCCGACGCCGCCATTGAGCTGTTTGGCCACCCCGCGCGAGCGTTTCACGACCGCATCAAGATCATAGCTGATGCCCGTCGCCTTAAGACCAAATTCCTTGGCGCGGTGCATCAGATGAAACACTTCAGAGCTGCGCAGCAACGCCTTGGTGGGGATACAGCCCCAGTTCAGGCAGATCCCGCCCATATGCTCGCGCTCGACAATGGCCACATTCAGGCCAAGTTGCGCCCCCCGGATCGCAGCAACATAGCCTCCGGGACCCGCCCCGATTACGATCATGTCAAAAGCCTTAGACGCCATGCGGCCCTCCGTTTTCAAATTTAGTTTGGTATTAAACTATTTTAAAACGGACCACAACGCGGCACCGCGCACCGCAAACACCCGGTGACGATGAGCAGTCCCACCAATTTCCTGACGAATAGGCGCCTGTGGCTCAGGCGGCGGCCTTGAACCGGCGCAACGTGGCGCCATAACCACCATCGGCCACATAGGCGCGTTCCTGCGCGGTCGAGGGGCGCGACAGGGCCGAATTGCGATAGGGAAAGCGGCCAAACTGACGGATCACTTCACGATGCGCACGCGCATGCAAAAGGTTCTCGGGGCCATGCTCTGGCATCCGGTCACACATCAGGCGCACGCAACGTTCCTGATCACACAGGTTTTCAGAATGCATCATAGGCAGGTAAAAGAACTGGCGGGCCGGTTCATCGACCTGCATATCCCAACCGCGTTTGATCGCCACCTTTGACGCCGCAAGCGCCGGATGATCCGACGCAAAGGATTGCGCATCGCCGCGAAACATATTGCGCGGGAACTGATCCATCAGAATGATATAGGCCAGCGTACCCGTCGGATAGGTCAACCAGAGACCATAGGCCCCCTCTTGTGCCTTATGCCAGGCGGGCTCGAATCGATCACGAACCACCTGATCAAGCGGATCGGATGCCTCATACCACCTCTTCGGCCCAACCTCATCCAACCAGAAACTCAGTACTTCTTCAGGCGCAACCATAGGGTTATCTCCTCATTTTCCTATGATACTCAATTTAGTTAACGGCAAAAACGCCATTCTTCACAGTAACTTATTACTACAAAAAGGACACAAACCAAGGCTATCACTCGTTCTGCGCCTCTTGTGCGGTCTCGATGGCGTAATCTTGTGCATATTCCACCGCCATTGGTGAGGAAGAGGGCGATACTGGTGTGTAGCTGTCGGTTTTACTCACGGCGGGTGCCGCGCGCTGTGTCATCCGGTAGATAGCATAGGCCACCAGCGCGAACATCAGCACCGCCATGTATAGGAAATAGCCCCCCGGCCCCATCGCCCCCATCATCCAGCCCACCAGAAGCGGCCCGGCAATCGCCCCAAGCCCGTTGATGAACACCATACCGCCCGCGGCCGCGGCCATATCGTCATGTTCCAGAAAGTCGTTGGTATAGGCAATCAGCAGCGAATAAAGCGGGTTTGATGTGCCACCCACCAGAAAGGCCGCCACCAGAAGCATCCAGAAATTCGCCCCGAACAGCATGCCGATCAAGGCGCCTATCCCGGTCACAACGGACACACCCGCAATCAGTTTGCGTCGGTCCATCCGGTCCGACACCCAACCCAGCGGGTATTGCACCAGCATAGCGCCGATATAAAACGCCGCCACAAAGGTCGCGATCTGGCCCACGCTCAGCCCCACCTCCGCGCCATAGACCGCCGCCATGCCGAACTGCGCGGCAAAGACGCCGCCGGTCAGGAACATGCCAACACAGCCAAGCGGTGAAATCTTCATGATCTGGCGCAAAGACAGCGGCTTGGTCGTATCAAAGGCCGGTGTCGGGCTGACCGACAGCAAGATCGGCGCAAACGCCAGCGAGACAAGGACCGATGGGATAATGAAGAGAATATAACCCGCCGGATCGGCCATCACCATAATGCCCTGTGCCGAGACGATTCCGATCATCTGAACGATCATGTAAAGCGACAGGGATTTGCCGCGCGTCTCGTTGGTGGCCGAGTTGTTGAGCCAGCTTTCAGCCGTCACATAGACGCCTGAAAAGCAAAACCCGATCATCACCCGGCCCACGGCCCAGGCCCAGGGGTCGGCAATCGCCGGATAAAGGATCAGAACCGCCGAAATCATCGAGCCGAGGGCGGCAAAGACCCGCACATGCCCGACCCGGCGGATCATCTCGGGCGCCATGCGCGACCCGGCCAGAAAGCCAAGGAAATAGGACGACATGACCACTGACATCTGAAAGGTCGAAAACCCTTCCAGCGCGCCGCGCACGCCCAACAGGGTGCCTTGCATGCCATTGCCGACCTGCAACATCATCATGCCAAGCAAAAGGGCCCACGACCCCGACAGCACCTTAAGCATCGCACGTCTCCAGTTTCTTTCCGTCACCCTATCAGATCACCTTGTGATCACAGGGCCAAAGACGACTCAGTTTGGTCTCTGCGCGGCTCCCGTGACAGCGTTTCAGCGCGGGATCAACAAGGAAGCATCACCATAGGAAAAGAACCGATAATTTTGCGACACCGCATGCTCATAAATCTGGCGCAGCCGGGCTTGTCCGACCAGCGCCGAGACCAGCATCATCAAGGTTGATTTTGGCAGGTGAAAGTTGGTCATAAGCGCGTCGGTGACGCGAAATTCAAAGCCGGGATAGATGAAAATATCGGTCTCGCCCTGCCAGGCGGCAATCTTGCCTGTCGCACGCGCCGCCGTCTCGATCAGGCGCAGCGCCGTGGTGCCGACCGGAATGACGCGCCCGCCTGTCGCCTTGGTCCAGGCGATCTCGCGGGCGGCCTGTTCGCTCACCTCGCCCCATTCAGCGTGCATTTTGTGGGTCTTCACGTCCTCGACCTTGACCGGCAGGAACGTGCCCGCCCCAACATGCAGGGTGACATGGCTGAACATGACTCCCCGTTCGGCAAGCTCGGCCAAAAGCGCTTGATCAAAATGCAACGACGCGGTCGGCGCCGCCACCGCTCCGGCATGGCGCGCCCAGACGGTCTGATAATCGGTCTTGTCGCGTGCATCCGCCGGGCGCCGCGCCGCGATATAGGGTGGCAGGGGCATCGCGCCGGCCTCGGCCAGAGCGGCATCAAAATCTTCGCCCGCAAGGTTGAAACGAAGCCGCCCCTGCCCGTCTTCCTTGGCCTCAAGCCTGGCCGACAGATCGGGGGAAAACACGACATCCTCGCCCACCGATATCTTTTTGAGCGGCTTGATAAGCGCGCTCCAGCTGCCATCGGCGCGGGGTTCGAGCAGGGTGACCTCAATGCGCGCGGCGGTCGCGCCCTGCGCACCCAGCCGGTGGCGGTGTCCGCTGAGACGCGCGGGGATCACCTTGGTGTCATTCAGCCCCAGCCGATCCCCCGCCCGAAGCCAGTCACCAAGATCACTCACCCGTGCATCGGTGATCGCGCCGCCGTCGGCCACCAACAACCGTGCTGATGTGCGCGGACGCGCGGGCCGCGTGGCGATCAGCGCCTCAGGCAGCTCAAAATCAAAATCACTTAGCTTCATCTGCCCTGTCTTTGATACGCAGGGACCTGGCCCTTGCCTTGCGTGCCTTGCGTGCCTTGCGTGCTCTCAACCGCCCCCGGCACGGGCTCTGATCCGGGCCCTGATGCCGGCGCATCATCCAGCGTCGGCGCCGGTTTGCGGAACAGATTGCGCAACGCCCCCGGTGCCAGAGCAGAAAGCGGGTTAACCGAGACACTCGGATCAGAAGCGAGACCCTTGATCTTGTAATTGAAGCCGAACAGCCCCTCGCCCGCGCGATTGAAAATCCCGCCGAGCGAATTCACCAGATAGACCGGAGAGACAACCCCCCGCATGTTCATTCGACCGCTGTCCATGTAATAATACCCGTCCATCGACACGCCCAGAGCGGCGCCAACCGCGCTGCCTTCAAGCAGGGTAAGCCGGTCTGGCGCAAGGCGAAACCTGGCATCGACCCGCGAAAAGTAAATACCCTCGCCATTGAGTTGCTCCAAGAGGCCAACCACGCTTATCGTGTTCAAGAGCGCCGCCAGCGCCCGGGCTTCCTTGATGCGGAACTCTTCAATGGCAAGTGTGCCGTCATAACTGCCCGGCTCTGGCGCCGGGGTCAAAATCAGATTCATCTTGCCCTTGCGCGCCTGTTTCAAAAAACCGGCCGAGCGCAGCACACCGCCGGCATCCGCCGACTGAATGCGAAACGCGCTGCGCCCGTCCATCGGCACCACGCGCCCGGTGACCGCTGTGGACCCGTTCACCCGTCCGGTAAAACTGCCATTCGCGCCCCCGGCGGTATCAAGTTCCGCGCGAAAATCGGTCAGCGCGATCCCGTCCGATATCTGGAGGCGGTCAAGCTGCAACGACACCGGCCCGCCCCCGGAGTCGGGACCGGAGCCACCAGCGCCACTTCCACCGCCCTCGCCACCCAGCGAGGTCTGGCGCAGGTCAATCGTGCCGCCGCGCACCTCGACAAGCGGGCTGCGCCCGGTGCCGCGCCCGACCAACGTCACCGGCGCGTTCAGCCAATCCCCGATCTTGACGGCGGTGAATGCCGCGCGATCAAGATCGCCACTGGCGCGCAAGGAAACGCTGCCGCGCGCCTCAAGCCCGCCGCCGGTAAAGTTGAGCCTATCGATATCGGGCGGCTCGCCAATCGTGCCCGCGACCTCAAGACGCCCGGTGGCGGCGCGCGGCAAGGCCCAGCTCAGCTGTTTGAGACTGAGGCCAACACCGGCAAGGCCAGAGGTCAGCTCAAAACGCCCCGGCTGCCCTTTGACGAAACTGATCTTGATATCCGCAGGCCCGGCACCCGAAATGCTGCCCGGCGGCAGGCCGATATTGAATTCATCGGCGAATTGCTCTGACAGCTCGATCACCCCTGAGACGCTGCTGTCGCCACCCGCGCCATTGCCAAGCGGCAGACGCCAGGCGCCGCTCACCGGCACCCGCCCGATGCGAGCATCGCCGCCAATCTCAATCCCGGTATTGCTGGCCGTGACCTGCAAGGTGCTGGCGGCCAGCACCCGACCCTTGACCAGCGTCTCGCTGCGGACCTGCGCCAGGGTGCCGGTCACGTCATAGGCCACCTCGTCGGGGGTCAGCTTGGGTTTGAGCAACAGGTCAAGCTGCCCCGCGAGGGTTGCGCGCCCATCGGCCAGCGTGACCGCCTGCCCGGCCTTGCTCAAAAAGCGAAACGGTTCTTCATCAAGCAGCGACAAGGCGGCGGTCACGGTGCTGTCGGTGTGCAAAAGCACCCGCGCCGGCCCCATTTTAAGACGCACATCGGGGATGATAAAACTGGTGCCCGAAACGTCAACCTTGCCACCCTGCGCGGCCACCACATGACCAGTTTCGGTGGTGAT
>CBDTZA010000149.1:0-5512 GCA_965364785.1 uncultured Roseovarius sp.
CGGTGCCATCGTAATCGTCCAGCAATTCCTGCAACAGATCAAGCGTTTCGATATCAAGATCGTTGGTCGGCTCGTCGAGCACCAGCAGGTTGCTTTCGCGTGCCATCAGCTTGGCCAGCAAAAGTCGGGCTTTTTCGCCCCCTGACAAGGACTTGACCGGTGCGCGGACCTGGCGTTCGTCAAACAGGAAATCCTTGAGATAGCTGACCACGTGGCGCGGAACGCCGCGCACCATAATCTGGTCCGCCTGTCCCGAAACGCGCATATCCGCATCCCCCGTCAGGCTTTCCCAAAGCGACATTTCCGGGTGAAGCTGGGCGCGCGCCTGATCAAACACCGCCGGAACAAGCTTTGTGCCTTGAACGACCGTGCCGTCATCAGGCTCGATCTCTTTGAGCAGCATTTTCAACAGCGTCGTCTTGCCCACGCCATTGGGGCCAACAAAGGCCACGCGGTCGCGGCGCTGGATCTTGATACTGAAGTCTTTCAGGATGAGCTTGTCGCCATAACCCTTTGAAATATAAATCGCCTCGATCACCTTGCGGCCCGAAGACGGCCCCGCTTCAAGCGCCATTGCGGCAGTACCCTGACGTCTGATCTGGCTTGAGCGTTCGGCGCGCAGGTCTTGCAGCGCGCGCACCCGGCCTTGGTTACGCGTACGCCGGGCGCTGATTCCCTCGACCGCCCACCGGGCCTCTGACTTGATCTTGCGATCAAGCTTGTGGCGCTGCATGTCTTCGTCGTCCCAGACCTTGTCACGCCAGACCTCGAAATGCTCGAAACCCGTCTCTTGCCGCCGCGTCATTCCCCTGTCAATCCAAAGGGTTGCGCGGGTAAGCTCACGCAGAAATGCGCGGTCATGGCTGATCAGGACAAAGCCCTTGCGGGTCTGCTTTAGTTCGGCCTCAAGCCAGCCGATCGCCTCGATATCAAGGTGGTTGGTCGGCTCGTCAAGCAGCATAAGATCGGGCGCCTCGGCCATCAGCTTGGCCAGCGCCGCGCGCCGCCGCTCGCCGCCAGAAGCGGTGGCAACGGGTCGGTTGGGGTCGAATTTCAACCCTTCGCCCGCCATCTCGACCCGGTACATTTCGGCCGCGTCCAGCTCGCTGATCGCATAGTCGCCAAGGGTGGTAAATCCTTTCATATCAGGCTCTTGTTCCATGTAGCCAACGCTGATGCCGGGGGTCACAACCCGCACACCCCTGTCGGGTTCAACCAACCCCGCCATCACCTTGAGCAGGGTGGATTTACCAGATCCGTTGCGCCCGACAAGCGCCACACGGTCGCCGGGTTGAACCACAAGCGAAAGGTCATGAAATATCGGCTCACCCCCAAAGGTAAGCGAGATATCGGTGAGCTGAATAAGAGGTGCACGTGCCATATGTGCGGGCTATCTCGGGGCCTCGGGGGCGTCAAGTGAAAGGGTGGCACGGGATCGCTTTCCGCGTCGATCTCGCCCTAAGACGCGGCCATCGCGCGCAATAGCCGCTTGCGCATTGGCGGAATCGCCCTGATCTCGACACCGGTAAAGACATGAAGCGTGTTCATCCGGGCGTCAATGACCGCATGATCGCTGACCCATCCGCCCATCACCAGATAGCTGCGCAACAAGGGCGGCATGCGCCGCAGCGCCTGTTTTGGGTCGGGTCTGTGCCCCTCAAGCGCCTCGGCAAAGGCAAACACCGCAGGCGCACCCACCCCCGGTCGCTGGCCCGCTGGCGCAAGGTGGCGGTCGCGCAGCAGGGCAAAGCTATCGCGGTAAGGCGTCGGGTCGGTGCCCTGAAAGGACGAACAGCCAAACAGCATCTCAACCCCGGTCACATCCACATGGCGCGTCATTGCCGCCCAGGCATGGCGCAGGATGTCAGGATCGCGCGCGCACGGGTGGATGCAGAATCGCCCCAGCTCTGCCATCGGTCCGCCAAACCCGGCGAGCGGCCCCAGATCATAGAATTGGGCGGCATAGCTCTGGGCGATCTCGGCCCCGCTGGCCAGCGGCAATATGCGAAAACAGCCGACAAGCTGGCCCGTACCCTGCTCTTCGATCAGAAAATGGGTGCAGAGCGGATCAAAGGCGTCGCAATCCAGACCATTCTGCGCCACCGGACCAAAGGCCAGATGACGCAGGCGTTGTGCGGCGCGGATATCGCGGGGCTCTTGCGCCACGCGCACCCGATATCTTGTGCTCTCGAAACCCGGCATGATCCCACCAATAAGGCCAGACTGACCCTAGTGGGGTGGGGTGCATCGCACAAGAGATCACAGATCAGTTAAAGGCCTCGGCCGGATTGAAATTGCCAAAGTTGCCTATCATCTGCCGCAGGAAGCCGTTGTTGACCACAGACGAATCGGTCACGCGGCGTGACAGCGGCACAAGATTGCCATCCTCGAGGCCAAAGCGCTCGATATTGGCAATCGTGTTATCCCCGTTGAACGAAATCGCCAGAATCTGGCGCTCGATTACCTTGGGGCGGAACATGCCGAATTCACGCATGCGGCTGCGGACATAATAGTAATTTCCATCCCCCAGCATCCCCGAAAGAGACGGCGGGCCAACGGTATCGTCCACTGTGGCACGGGTATCGACACCCACGACAAGGTTTTGCAGATCCTCATCAAGCGGGACATATCCGTGATTTTTAAAGGTCGCCGAACAGGCGGTTATGACGAGAAGACAGCAAAGCGCCATAGCGCTGACCATCCGGTTTCTGATAGCTGTCATCTCTGCCCTCTTGTCTTGACCCAATGCGGCTCTTATCCCGCTTACAGCAAGGTGGTGCAATGGTTCAAGAAAGGAAGCAAGAGTGACTATGTCGCAAACGCCTCAAAAACAAAGTGTGCTCCGCGTCTCTGAGCTGTCGATCAAACGGCCCGTGGCCTTTGATCTGGCCCCGGCCAAGGCCGAAATGGCGACCATCGCAGAAGAGCTTGACCTGTCGGGTCTGCGCAAATTGCGCTTTCATGGCACGTTGCTGGCCGAGGGGCGCACCGATTGGGTGCTGCGCGCCGATCTTGGGGCCACGGTGGTTCAGCCCTGCGTGATCACGCTTGATCCGGTCACAAGCCGGATTGATGTCAAAATCATCCGCCGCTTTTCCGCAGAGCCGCAAGAGCCAGAGGTCGCCGCCGGCGATGAGGTGGAAATGCCCGAGGATGACACGATCGAGCCGCTTGGCGCCGAGATCGACCTCAATCGCGTGATGATCGAGGCACTGGCGCTGTCCTTGCCGGATTATCCACGCAGCGAGGGCGCCGAATTGGGTCAGATCACGGCGGCCGAGGACGGCATAACGCCGCTTGAGGATGGAGACACCAAACCCTTTGCCGGGCTGGCCGCGCTGCGCGACAAAATGGAAAAGGGCGAATAGCGCCAAGAATCGCTTGCTCCTGCAACAAATCGCTGTATTTTCGCGCTCTCATCGGAATTTAGGGTTGAACCGGCAGCTCGTAACAGACTATGAGCCGCGAACACTCGTGAAACAGGGCCGGATCGGCCCACAGGAATTGAGGTTGAGACATGGCTGTCCAACAGAACAAAGTATCGAAATCACGTCGCAACAACCGTCGCGCACATGACGCGCTGGTTGCCGGCAATCCGAACGAATGCCCGAACTGCGGCGAGTTGAAGCGCCCGCATCACGTTTGCGCGTCCTGCGGCCACTATGCCGACCGCGAAGTCGTGGCAATGGCAGACGAAATCGATCTGGAAGACGACGCAGCTTAAGCGATTAAAAGGCGATTTGCTGCATGACCGCTCTCACGGATCAATCCAAGGCGGGTGCAGGGCGCACCATTATCTCGGTTGACGCTATGGGCGGTGACCAGGGACCGGCGACTATTGTCGCCGGTATCGCTGATTCTGCCAAACGTTATCCTGATATCGGTTTTATTCTGCACGGCCCCAAAGAACTGCTTGAAGGCCTTGTCGCCAAACGCAGGGGGCTTTCCGAGCGCTTGGAAATTCGCGACGCGCCCGAAGTCGTCAAGATGGAAGACAAGCCGACGCATGTGGTGCGCCATGGGCGCAACACCTCGATGTGGTCAGCTCTCGAATCGGTGCGCGCGGGTGAGGCGACGGTTTGCGTGTCCTGCGGCAACACCGGGGCCTTGATGCTGATGTCGGTTTTGCGCTTGCGCAAGCTGCCCGGTATCTATCGTCCCGCGATTGCGGTGATGTGGCCCTCGCAAAACCCACAGGCCTTTAACATCATGCTCGATGGCGGGGCCGATATTCGCGCCGATGCCAAGGACCTGATGCAATACGCGCTTATGGGGGCCTCTTATGCCCGCAACGGGTTTGGCCTTGCCAAGCCACGGATCGGGCTTTTGAACGTCGGCACCGAAGAGCATAAAGGCCGCGCCGAGCTAAAAGAGGCGTTTGACCTGATTTCGGCCAATGCCCGCAGTTCGGATTTTGAGTTTGTCGGCTTCGTTGAGGGGCGCGACCTTCCGGGTACGGCCTGTGACGTGATCGTCACCGACGGGTTTACCGGAAATGTTGCGCTGAAGACCGGCGAAGGTATAGCAAAGCTGTTTTCTGATCTGCTGCGCGAGGCGTTTGCCTATTCCGTTTTGTCGCGGATGGCGTCGGTGCTTGCCTACCCTGCCCTGCGACGCCTGAAAAAGCGGATCGACCCGCGGCGCGCCAATGGCGGCGTGTTTCTGGGCCTGAACGGCACGGTTGTGAAATCGCATGGCGCGGCGGATGCAACCGGCGTGTCCTCGGCAATCAAGCTGGCGTTTGAGCTGGCGCAATCGGGCTTTACCGAAAGGCTGGCGGCGCGGATTGCATCTGCGGCCTCGCTGGATCAGGTTGCGGCTTCGGATAGTATAATCGACGGTGAAACCGAATGACTTTACGTGCCGTTGTGGAAGGGATCGGGCATTATTTGCCGGATCGTATTGTTCCCAACTCGGAATTTGAAAAAACCCTCGACACAACCGATGAATGGATTCGCACGCGCTCGGGCATTGAGCGGCGACGCTTTGCCGCCGAGGGCCAGACCACATCGGACCTGGCGGTGCGCGCCGCGCGCGCGGCTCTGGACAATGCCGGGCTGACGCCTGACGACATTGACGGTATCATCGTGGCCACCTCAACCCCCGATCTTACATTTCCCTCAGTCGCGACCATGGTGCAAAAAGAGCTGGGCATGACGCACGGCTTTGGCTTTGACGTTCAGGCGGTCTGTGCGGGTTTTATCTATGCGCTGACCAATGCCAACGCCCTGTTGATCGCCGGTCAGGCCAGGCGCTTTCTGGTGATTGGCGCCGAAACCTTCAGCCGGATCATGGACTGGAGCGACCGCTCGACCTGTGTTTTGTTTGGCGATGGCGCGGGCGCGCTTGTGCTCGGGCTTCAGGACGGCACCGGTGCAAACAGTGATCGCGGCATTCTGTCGGCTGATCTCAATTCTGACGGGCGCTATCGCGACATGCTTTATGTCGATGGCGGCGTGTCCTCGACCGGCACGGCGGGCAAGCTGCGCATGCAAGGCAATCCGCTGTTCCA
>CBDTZA010000150.1:0-5501 GCA_965364785.1 uncultured Roseovarius sp.
CGTATGCGCCACCATCCGGCGCGGCAGGTCGGCCTCGTCAAGCGTCTCGCCATTCGCGGTGTTGGTCAGGGTCACTTCGGCGGTCGGCACAAGCCACCAGCCATTGGTGGTCTCATAGCTGTCTTCGCCGAATTTCGGCAATTGCCCGGTGCCAAGCATCATCTCGGGGCGCACCAGAACCGGGGTCCAGGTCTCGCTCAACCCGTTTTCATCCACATGCGTATCAAGCATGAACTGCGCCAGGGCCCGGTGAATGCGCGCCACCGCGCCCTTGAGCACGACAAAGCGGCTACCGGAGAGTTTTGCGGCCAGCTCGAAATCCATGCCGGGCACAACGCTGGCCAGCTCGAAATGCTCTTTCGGGGTGAAATCAAACACCCGCGGCGTGCCCCAGCGGTGCATCTCGACGTTATCGGCCTCATCGGCGCCATCGGGCGTATCGGGATGGGGCAGGTTGGGCAGGCCCATCAACAGATCGTTAAGCTCTGCATCAAGCGCCTTGGCTTCGGTCTGCATTGCCGCGACCTCGGCCTTTTTATCGGCCACAAGCGCGCGCAGCCGCTCGAATTCGGCATTGTCGCCCTTGGCCTTGGCGGCGCCCACCTCTTTGGAGGCGCGGTTCTGCTCGGCCTGCGCAGTCTCGGCGGCATGGATGCGGGCGCGCCGGGCCTCGTCAAGCGTCAGGATCTCACCCGAGATCGCCGCCACCCCGCGCCGCGCAAGGGCGGCGTCAAAGGCATCGGGGGTGTCGCGGATGGCGCGGATATCATGCATGGTCAGGGATCCTTGGCGTGATTGAGTCGCTTTGCCCGGCCTTATGCACCAGATTTATCGGCTGGGGTAGGGTGGGGTTTATCTGGTGCGGGTTCAGCTTGGCGGTACAGTGTGAAACGCCTCCAGTCTCCCCTCTCCGCCTGAGGGTGCTGAGCCAAGATTAGAGTGTGACAGGTCTGCTTCGCGCAGGTCAGCAAAAATCAGGTTGGTTCCGCCAAGATCAGCATGACGGAGGATGACATTTCTCGCAAACACACCGGCAAGGTCTGATCGCTGAAGTAGGGCGTTACTGAGTTCCAGATTCATCATATCCGCCCGTTGTAGATTAGTATCACGTAAATCCAGTTTGAATGGCGGTTCCATTGCTTGCTCTAGTACAATTTGGTGGTTTGAGCGTCGTCCAATCACGTTTAACGCGGTCTGAATGTCCGTTCTGGGCTTAGGCAAAGCCTGAATCCAATTGAACATCCCTGAATCAGTAATATCCTCAGGTGATACATCAATTTTTGTGGTCAAGAGATTTGCTATGCGATGGTCGTCGAGACCTGTTTTGCGAAGTTCAGCTGCCTTTTCCTCCCATTGAGTGCGAGGGCTCAATAGTGATGATGCTGCCGGGGCGTTCTGGCGGATATAGGCGCAGAGGATTTCCATGATCTGCACATGGTCGCGGTCACTGTCCTGCGCGATCCTCTCCAACGCATAAATCGCCCCGATCCGTACTTCGAGGTTGGGTTCGGTCAATTCCACTATGACAGGTCTTTTGTAATCGAGACCTTTGCTGCCGGAAGCTTCCTTCTCATGATAGAGAAATTCACCCTTTTGGTTTTTACGGTGAACCTTGACCGTTTTTTCGGCCCCCAACCCCTCAACCGCCTTGTTTATCCGGTCGGTGATGTGGCCCTGTTCGGCGACGTTCACCTGCTTTTGGGCCACTACGGACCGCCAGACCAGAAATGGCACACCGATGACCGCCGCCAGTACCAGTCCGATGTTGCGGATCGCGGTGCTTTGGGCCTCATCATCTTTGAATTGGTCAAGGCCAGTGACCGCCTTGAAAAACCCCATCGCCGTGGGCACCAAGAACATCAGAATAATAATCGCAACTACGCTGCTGATGATTGGCCCCAGCCAGCGGGCTTTGGAATAGTCAGGTTCCCACCGCAGGCCCAGCCATTCGCGCAGGCCCGGCTTGTCGTTCTTACTCATTCACCTAACCCGTCTTGACCCATAGTTTCGTCAACCTATCCGCGAAAATGCCCGGCGGTAAAGTCTTGCAACCCACCCAAGCCGATCTTAGGTGGCACTTACCCTGCTTTCGCGCCTTGCAAATACCAACCGCCCCGCCTAGTTTCCGCAACAATTCGCGGGGGCTGCCCCGCCGTAACCTATGAAGGACACGACCCTATGGAAGCCTTTGGCCAGTTTATCCCGCTTATCCTGATTTTCGCGATCATGTATTTCCTGCTGATCCGTCCGCAGCAGAAAAAACTAAAAACCCACAAGGCGATGGTTGACGCGCTGCGTCGTGGCGATCAGGTGGTCACCCAAGGCGGTCTTATCGGCAAGGTCCACAAGGTCAAGGACGACAACGAGGTCGAGGTCGAGCTGGCCGAAGGCGTCAAGGTGCGGGTCGTGCGTTCGACCATCGCGCAGGTGCTTTCCAAGACCGAGCCCGCCGAAGGCTAAAGCCTGTCATTCGTTATAACACTCTGAAAAGGCAGGATTATGCTGCAAATTGACCTTTGGAAGCGCCTGTGTATCTGGGGAGTTGTTGCCCTTGGTCTGATGCTGGCCCTGCCGAATGCTTTTTACCCGAGGGTTGAGGCCCACAATGATGCCGTCGCCGCGATTGAAGCGGGTAATACCGAGACGCCAGAGATTGCGCAGGCGCTGTCGCAATGGCCCGACTGGATGCCCACGGGGCTGGTCAATCTGGGGCTTGATCTGCGCGGCGGGGCGCATCTTCTGGCCGAGGTCAAGGTCGCGGATGTCTACCAGGCGCGCGTCGAGGGCATGTGGCCCGAGGTGCGTGACCTGTTGCGCGAAGAGCGGGACCGGATTGGCCCGATCCGCCTGCAATCCACCGGAAATGCCGAGTTGCGCGTGCGTCTGGTCGAGCGCCCCGAATTGGCGGAAGAGGCGGCCAGCCTTGTGCGCGGTCTGGCGCGCCCGGTCACAAGCCTGACCGGGGCGGGTTCGAGCGATATCGACGTCAGTGCCGAGGCGGGCGAGATCGTCCTGCGCCTGAGCGAGGCCGAGCAGCTTGCCACCGATGATCGCACCGTGCGGCAATCGCTTGAGATCATCCGCCGCCGCATCGACGAGGTCGGCACCCGCGAACCCACGATCCAGCGTCAGGGCGCCGACCGGATCCTTATTCAGGTGCCCGGCGTCGGAAGTGCTGCCGAACTCAAACAGATCATTGGCACCACCGCACAGCTGACCTTTCAGCCGGTGATCAGCCGCACCTCGAACGCCGAAGAGCGCCCCGGCGCTGGCAACGAAGTGCTGCCGTCGCTGGATGATGAAGGCGTCTATTATATCCTTGAACGCGCCCCCGTGGTCACCGGCGAAGAGCTTGTTGATGCGCAGCCCGACTTTGATCAGAACGGGCGCCCTGCGGTGTCGTTTCGCTTTAACCCGACCGGCGCGCGCAAATTTGGCGACTATACGGCCGAAAACATCGGCAACCCTTTTGCCATCGTGCTTGACGGCGAGGTCATCAGCGCGCCCGTGATCCAGAGCCATATTGCTGGCGGCTCGGGCATCATCACCGGCAATTTCAACGTCGAGGAAAGCACCAAACTGGCGATTCTGCTGCGGGCAGGGGCCTTGCCTGCGGGGCTCGAATTCCTTGAAGAACGCACCGTTGGCCCGGAACTTGGCGCCGATAGCATCGAGGCGGGCAAGATCGCCTGTATCGTGGCCTTTGCGCTTGTGCTGATCTTCATGTTCGCAAGCTATGGCACCTTCGGGATCTTCGCCAATATCGCGCTGATCGTGAACGTTGGCCTGATCTTTGGCCTGCTCAGCATGATCGGGGCCACGCTGACCCTGCCGGGGATTGCGGGGATCGTGTTGACCATCGGGATGGCGGTGGATGCCAATGTGCTTGTCTTCGAGCGGATCCGCGAAGAGATGAAATCGGCGAAGGGCCCGGCACGTGCGATCGAGCTTGGCTATGAAAAGGCGATGAGCGCGATTATCGACGCCAACCTTACCACCTTCCTGACGGCGGTGATCCTTTATGTCATGGGCTCTGGTCCGGTGCGCGGCTTTGCGATCACGCTTGGGCTTGGCATCATCACCTCGGTCTTTACGGCGCTGTTTGTAACCCGTCTGATTGCGGTGATCTGGTTTGAGCGCCGCCGCCCCAAAACCGTGCTTCAGGGGCGTGCCTTGCGCCTCGTGCCGCAGGAAACAAATTGGGATTTCTTCAAGCGCTGGAAAATGTCGCTTGGCATTTCGGCGGTCATGATCGTCGTGGCGCTTGGGTCTTTCGGGCTTCAGGGGCTGAATTTCGGCATCGACTTCAAGGGCGGCACGACCATCCGCACCCAAAGTGCCGCGCCGGTGGATATCGGCACCTATCGCGGGGCGATGGATGTGCTTGAGCTGGGCGATATCAGCATCACAGAGGTGTTCGATCCGACCTTTGGCCCGGAGCAGAACGTGGCGATGGTCCGCATTCAGGCGCAGGATGATCAGGAAAGCGTCTCGGCAGAGATGATCCAGACCGTCGAGGACGCGCTTCAGGTGGCGGTGCCAGATGTCAAATTCACCTCGGTGGAAAGCGTTGGCCCAAAAGTCTCGGGCGAGCTGATCCAGACCGCCGTGATCGCCGTTATTCTGGCGATTGGTGCCGTACTTATCTATATCTGGATGCGCTTTGAATGGCAGTTTGCGGTCGGCGCGGTGGTGGCGCTTGTCCACGACGTGGTGCTCACCATCGGTGTCTTTTCCGAGATACAGATTCAGTTCGACCTTGCGATCATCGCGGCGCTTTTGACCATTGTGGGTTATTCTCTCAACGATACGGTTGTGGTGTTTGACCGGGTGCGTGAGAACCTGCGCAAATACAAGCAAATGCCACTGGGTGAGGTGTTGAACCTGTCGATCAACGAAACCCTGTCGCGCACGGTGATGACCTCTGTGACCACGCTTCTGGCGCTTCTGGCGCTGTATTTCCTTGGTGGCGACGTGATCCGTGGATTTGTCTTCGCGATGATCTGGGGCGTGATTGTGGGCACCTATTCGTCGATCTTTGTCGCCAGCACGGTTCTGTTGTGGCTGGGCGTCAAGCGGGACTGGTCCAAGCCGGATGCCAACACCGGGAACCAGTTCGCCAATATCGATGCCTGATCTGCTCTGGTCGGTCTGGTCCACGCCCGGGTTGCCCTGGCTGTTGCTGGCGATTTCGATTGCGGGGATTGTGCGCGGTTTTACCGGCTTTGGCACGGCGCTTGTTTTTGTGCCCGTGGCCGGGATTTTCCTTGCGCCCCAGACCGTGGTCGGGGTGATGGCCCTGACCGGCATCGTCAGCACCACGGTCCTGTTGCCGCGCGCCTGGCGACAGGCGGACCGGCGCGAGGTGGGGATGTTGGCGCTGGCCGCGCTGATCACCGTGCCCTTTGGCCTTTGGGTGATGCAGGAACTTGAACCGGTCACGATCCGCTGGGTAGTGGCCGCAGTGGCCGCGACCACCCTTGGCGCTCTTGTGGCGGGCT
>CBDTZA010000151.1:0-5490 GCA_965364785.1 uncultured Roseovarius sp.
GGGCCATTTCCGCTGGGAGGCCTGCGAAGACCCGCGCGAATTGCGCCGCCAGATCCTTGGCGCGGTCTGCATGGGCTTTGGCGCGGTGCTCGCCTTTGGCTGTACCATCGGTCAGGGCGTGTCGGCGTTTTCGGTGCTGGCGCTCAGCGCACCCATCACCTTTATCGCGATCTTCATCGGCGCGGCCATCGGCCTGCGCCAGTTGATCACCGGCTTTGCCTGATCAGATCAAAGCTTGTTGATCGGCACTTTCAGCATCGGATTGCCATCACTGTCTTTGGGCACCTCGCCCGCCCGCATATTCACCTGAAGTGACGGAATAATCAGACGCGGCACCGCCAGCGTCGCGTCACGCTCGGTGCGGAACTTGACGAAATCGGCGCGCGATTTGCCGCCCCCTACATGGATGTTATGGGCCTTTTCCTCGCCAACGCTGGTTTCCCAGGCGATATCGCGGCCATTGGGGCCGTAATCGTGACACATGAAAAGGCGCATCTCGTCAGGCAGGGCCAGAACCTTTTGAATGCTGTCAAAAAGCTGTCCGGCATCGCCGCCCGGAAAATCCGCCCGCGCCGATCCGCCATCGGGCATGAAAAGCGTATCCCCGACAAACGCTGCATTGCCGATCACATGCACCATGCAGGCCGGCGTGTGGCCGGGCGTGTGCATCGCAAATGCGGGCATGGTGCCGATCTTGTAGGTATCGCCATCCTTGAACAGCGCGTCAAATTGCGAGCCGTCGCGCTGAAACTCGGTGCCCTCATTGAAGATTTTGCCAAAGGTGTCCTGCACCACCAGTATCTGATCCCCGATCCCGATCTGGCCGCCCAATTCTTGTTGGATATAGGGCGCCGCCGAAAGGTGGTCAGCATGCACATGAGTCTCGATGATCCAGTCAAGGGCAAGCCCGGTCTCACGGATATAGGCAATCATCGCATCGGCATGATCATAGGTGATCCGCCCCGCCGCCATGTCGATATCCATCACCGAATCAATCACCGCACAAGCCGTGCTTGCCGGGTCTTTCACCACATAGCTGATGGTGTTTGTCGCCGCGTCGAAAAACCCCTTCACCTCGGGCGTGATCCCAAGCGTCACAGGATACTCTGCCGTCATGTCATACGTTCCTTTGCCCTCGAAACCTGACCCGCCTGAACGGCCCGCGCCACCCAGATACCCGCCAGCAACGCGGCGACAAAGGCGAAAACCCCGATCTGACCGGTGCCAAGCGCCGGCAGCGCCGCGCCCGGGCAAAACCCGGCAATGCCCCAGCCAAGCCCGAACACCGCCGAGCCACCAATAAGGCGCGCATCAAGCCTGGTGTTGGTGGGCAGTTGAAACCCGCCCTCAAGCATCGGCGCGGGCCTGCGCAAGACGATGCGATAGCCGATAAACGTCGTCACCAGCGCCCCGCCCATCACAAAGGCAAGGCTCGGGTCCCACGTGCCCGCGAGATCGAAAAAGTTCAACACCTTCGCGGGATTGATCATCCCCGAAATGGCAATGCCAAGACCAAACACAAGCCCGACGATATAACCCGAAATCAACCGCATCGCTTACACCCCCAACACGTGACGTATGACATAGACCGTCGCGAAACAGACGACCATAAAGGTCGCCGTCGCCACAAACGAGCGTTTCGACAAGCGCGCCATGCCGCAAACGCCGTGCCCAGAGGTACAGCCTGACCCAAAGGTCACGCCAATCCCGACGATGAACCCGCCGATAAGAACCATCGGCATCGACACCGGCACCTGCACAACCGGCATCTGCCCCGACAGGGCAAGGATCAAAAGCGGCCCGCTGATCATCCCCGCGACCATCGCCGCGCGCCAGCCCTTGTCGCCCACCGTGCCCGCCGTGATCAGGCCCGACAAAATCCCTGTCGCGCCCATGATCCGCCCCTGCGCCAGCATCAGCATCACCGCCGACAGCCCGATAAGACCACCACCCGCCAGTGACTGAAGTGGCGTAAACGCTGTTTCAACGCCTGTCATGTTCTCTATCCTCTCGCCTCACCCGATCCACAGATCAGGATAATATTGCATTTCATGAATATATACGCGGCGCAGGCAAATTCACACCGCAAACACTCCGACGTCACGGAAATCTTACCGTGCCTGTCTAGGCCCCGCGGTGTGACTGGAAGGACGGCGAAATCGCATTCGCCGTATCCTGAAGCTTGGGCAGGATCTCTGCCGCGATCCGGGCACGATCCCAAGTATGCCCCGAAACCGAACATTGCACCGCCGCAAAGGCCCGTCCATCAGGGCCGATAATCGGCGTGGCAACGGCCATCTCGTTCAGAATCATCTGACCCTTTGAAATCGCATACCCACTGTGCACCGCCTCTTCGACGATATCGCGTATCTTTTCGCGGTCCAGCGTCGTGCTTGGGGTAAAGGGCTTGATCGGCCAGTGATCTACCGCCGCGCGCCGCTCTTCCTCGGGAAAGGTCGCCAGCATCACACGCCCCGCCGAGGTTGACAGCGCGGGCAAACGTCGCCCGATCACCGTCGCGGCAAAATAGGTGCGTTTGCACGGCAGGCGGCTTACGTAAATGATGTGATCGCCCGACAATTCGGCAAGGTTCACGGTCTCGCCCAACTCCTGACTGAGATTGATCAGCTTGGGCATCGCCTGCCCGACAAGCGGATCGGACCAGTAATAGGCATAGGCCATCTCAAGCCAGGCATGCGACGGGCGAAACCGCCGCGTACCGGGGTCCTTGTCCAGCATCCCCTCGATGTGAAGCGTGTTGGCAAGACGCTGCGTGGCGCTTTTATCAAGGCCCGTGCGCGCGGCCAGTTCCGACAACGAAAGCTCGCTATGGCTTTCATCGAATGCCCGCAAAAGCCGCAACCCCTTGGCGAGTGACCCCACGTAAAGCGTATTCTGCTTTGTTTTCATGTGTCTCTCACAAAATCGCCCTTTCGCCCTTTGGCAGGGGTTGACGTAAGCGCATGACCTGCACTTAATGGATCATATGGCAACATTAGGTATCATTATGTAATACCTGAAGCAATGCCCAAAAAATACCACGGGGCCATAATCGCGCGCCACCAACACTGACCACCAAGGGAGAAACCGATGAAACAATCCTGGTTTAAAAACACCATCGCCAGCGTCGCGCTTATCGCGGCAGGCGGGGCCGCATGGGCCGAAAAGGCAAACGACACGCTGCGCGTGGGCTTTTCAAAAGAGCTTGAGAACGTCGACAGCTATTTCAATTCCTCACGCGAAGGCGTGGTTCTGCAACGCGCAATCTGGGATGGGCTGATTTACCGCGATCCGATCACCAACGAATATTCCGGCAATCTGGCCACCTCTTGGGAATGGATCGACGATCTAACCCTCGAATTCAAACTGCGCGAGGGCGTGACCTTTCACAACGGCGAGGCGTTCAACGCTGATGACGTGGTTTATACCGTCAATTTCGTCGCCAAAGAAGAAAACGGCGTCAAAACACAGCGCAACGTGAACTGGATGAAATCCGCCGAAAAGATCGACGATTACACCGTTCGCATCCACCTCAAGGAAGCATTTCCCGCCGCGATCGAATTCCTGTCCGGTCCGGTCTCGATGTACCCCAACGAATATTACGCCGAAGCGGGCCCAAGCGGCATGGGTCTCAATCCCGTCGGCACCGGCCCCTATAAGGTGGTTTCGGTGGTCCCCGGCCAGCATTTCGTGCTGCAAAAGAATGACGGCTATCACGATAGCCCCAAGGGCAAGGCCAGCATTGCCAATGTCGATATCCGCACCATCCCGGATGTGAACACGCAGATGGCCGAACTGTTCAGCGGCTCGGTTGATCTGATCTGGCAGGTGCCGGCCGATCAGGCCGAAAAACTGGCCGAGATGGGCCAGTTCACGGTCAGCAACGAATCGACAATGCGTGTCGGTTACCTCTCGATGGATGCCGCCGGGCGCTCGGGCGACACGCCCTTCACCGACGTGCGTGTGCGCCGCGCAGTGAACCACGCCATCAACCGCGAAGAATTGGTTGCGGCCCTGCTCAAGGGTAAATCCAAAGTGGTCTGGACGCCGTGTTACCCAAGCCAGTTCGGCTGTGTTCAAGACACCGCGACCAAGTACGAGTATAACCCGGAAAAAGCCAAGGCCCTTCTGGCCGAGGCGGGCTATCCCGATGGTTTCACGACCGAGTTTTATGCCTATCGCGACCGCGAGTATGCTGAGGCTATCCTGAGCTATCTGAACGCCGTGGGCATCAAGGCAGATTTCAAATTTCTGCAATATTCGGCTCTGCGCGAGCTTAACATGACCGGCGACGTGCCGCTGGCTTTCCTCACCTGGGGCAGCTTCTCGATCAACGATGCCTCGGCCATGGTCAGCCAGTTCTTCAAGCACGGCTCGCTTGATGATGCGCGCGACGATCAGGTGCTTGCCGATCTCACCATCGCCGATAGTGCAACCGACGATGCCACCCGGATCGAGCATTACGGCAAGGCCATCGCCCGTATCACCGATCAGGCCTATTGGGCGCCGATGTTCTCGTACAACACCAACTATGTGTCCACCAAAGAGGTAGAATATACGCCCACCGCCGATGAGGTGCTGCGCTTTACCACGATGACCTGGAACTAAACGCTCCAGTCTTTTGCGGGGGGCAGCACCCTGTCCCCCGCACATTCTTGCCCGCGCCAACCAAAGGGGCTGCCGCCGTGCTCAATTTCATCCTGAAACGTCTGGGCCTTGCCATTCTGGTGGCCTTTACCGTCTCTTTCATAAGCTTCAGCCTGCTGTTCATGGCCGGTGACCCGGCGGTTGCCCTTGCCGGTGAAACCGCCAGCGGCGAAGATATCGAGGCCCTGCGCACTCTTTATGGTTTTGACCGCCCGATGCTCGTGCAATACGGCGAATGGCTATTTTCCGCGCTGCGCGGTGATTTCGGCGAAAGCTATTATTTCCGCCTGCCAGTGTCGTCTCTGATCGCCGACCGGCTTGGCGTGACCATGACCCTTGGTCTGTGTGGCATCACCTTCGCGCTGGTCACCGCCGTACCGCTTGGCGTCGTCGCCGCGATCCGCCCCAACTCGATTATTGACCGCTTGGCCCTGTTTTTGTCGGTCGCCGGTCAGGCGATGCCCAGCTTCTGGTTCGGCCTGATCCTGATCGTGCTTTTTGCCATCAAGCTCGGCTGGCTGCCGCCCTCGGGCGCCTCTAGCCCTGCGCATTTCATCATGCCGACCATCGTTCTGGGCTATTACGCCATGCCCGCGATCATGCGCCTGACGCGGGCCGGCATGCTTGACGTGCTCTCGTCCGATTACATCCGCACCGCTCGCGCCAAGGGGGCCCCCGAAATGCGCGTGCTGTTTCGCCACGCCCTGCGCAACGCGATCATCCCGGTGGTCTCGCTGGCTGCGGTTCAGATGGGCTTTATGCTCGGCGGCTCGATCGTGGTTGAATCGATCTTTGCCCTGCACGGTGCCGGTTACCTCGCCTGGGAAAGCATCGCGCGCAACG
>CBDTZA010000152.1:0-5467 GCA_965364785.1 uncultured Roseovarius sp.
GTGATGGTGATCTTGGGGCGCGGCGCGGGCTCTGGGCGCGGGGCAAGGTCAAGCGAAACGCTGTTGCCCTGCATCCTGCCACGCAGCAAAAAGCCCGGCGTCGCGACCTCGGGGTGGGTTTCGGCCCAATCGCGGAACCGGTCATTGGTAACCACCCGCGCGCCCAGCCTTATCGCGTCCTGCAACAAAAGCGGATCGGCGGGCGTCCTACTTGGCGCTATGCGGACCTGACCCAGAGGCAGATCAAGCGCCCGCGCCATAGCGTAGGGCCCCATATACCGATCATTCAGCATATAGCCGACAATGGCGTCAAACCAGACCACAGGGGTGATCCCGACCGAGTGCAAGTCCTTGATGGTCGCGCGCAAAGGGGCCAGAGCGGGCATACCATTTTCGCCCCAATGCATGACGTTTGACCCGTCAATCACGACCCAATGGCGCGGCGCGCGCAAAGCGGCGCGAATAAACAGGATCAGGCTTGCAATCACCATTAAAAGCGTAAGCAAAAGCCCGTCTGACAGAACCGGGCCACCCTGCCAAACCGCAAGGCCAGCCCCGGCAAGGGACAAAAGCATAAGGATAAAAGGCACAACCATAAGACGTTCTTAGCGCAGCTTTTCAGCGGATGCCAGAGCGGTATATAGCGCGGCGTCGCGCCAGCATCGCCGCCGCAAGAGCGCCCGACATGACCCCGAGACCGTCAGCCAGAAGGTCGCCCCATTCGCCGCTGCGCCCGACATGGGGTTGGATCACTTCGATCAGGCCACCAAAGGCCACCCCCGCCAGCGCAATCTGCCAGAGCGGCACGCGCCGGGCATAGGCCATCGGCATCGCCAGCACCGCGAAGGCCAGGAAATGCGCAAGCTTGTCAACACCGGGCACTCCCTGTCCTGAGGCGCCAGACGGGGTCAGGGTGAGGGCTGTGATCGCCAAGGCAATAAGAAGAGTCAGTTTCAGAGCCATGCCCTGCCCTTAGGCGGGACAGGCCACAAGATCAACCGACCACTGCCAGGCAGACTCAGAAATCAAACAGCTCTTCCAGAAAACCACCGCGCTTTTTGCGTGGCTTTTGCCCCGAATGCTGCCCGCGATCATCATAGCCCTGCGGTGCGGCGGCGGCTGCGGGGGCGGCGGCGGAACGGTCGATGATCTTGTCAAGCTCGCCCCGGTCAAGCCAGACACCCCGGCATTGCGGGCAATAGTCGATCTCGACCCCGGCGCGTTCAACCAGAACAAGCTGGGTTCCGTCGGTTGGGCATTGCATGGCATTCGCCTGCTTTGATGTTGTTGCACATCAAAACTGGGGCCGACCCCGCCCTTCTGCAAGGGCGGCGCGCAAGCAGGCAGAAAATCGCCTGAGGTCAGCGGATCACATGCACCGCGCATTTGGCATGGCGCACCACCTGATTGGCAGTCGAGCCAAGCAAAAGGTCCTGCATGCCGGGGCGGTGGCTTGCGATCACGATGCAGTCAGGGTTGTTCTCTTCGGCCCAGTCCAGAATGGTGCGGCCCGAATGCCCCTCGACCACATGCGCGCTTGCATTGGGCAGGGTATCAGCCAGATCGGACAGTTCCGTCACAATCGCCTTACGCGCCTCGATCAGGTAATCCTGCGGCAGATAAGAGATCGCATAGCTTGGGATATGCTCGATCACGTGAAGCAGGCTGATCTTGCCATCCTTTCCGGCCAGAATCCGTGCTGCACCTACGGCCCCCGCTGCGTCGCGATCATTATCAAACGAAATCGGCACCAGAACATGCTTGTACATAGGGTTTCCTTCCCAGTTGCGTTTTCCAAGGGTCGCGCAAAACAGGCCCATATGCCTTGATTTAGATCAGGTGCGGTGCCGGGCCTTATTGCAGATCGCGCACCTGCCGGGTGATCTCGGCCGCCCATTCGCCGATGATCGGCAGAAACTCGATCTGGCTGAGCGCCCAGACCAGCAGCGACAACAGCACCGACGCCCCAAGTACCGTGCCAAGGCCAACCGCAAGCCCGCGCATGAAATTGAACGCAAGCATGCGCGGGACCGAATTGTGAACCCGGATAAAGCGGTGGCTGTTCAGGCGGCGCAGCTCGACACGCAGCCCATGCACCTCTTTCGTCAGATCCTCGGGGGATTGTACGTCATCCTTCATCCAAATGTCGCCGCCACGTCATACATCACTGGCTCAAAACTTTTGCACAGCTCATTGATCTGGCGATTGCGCACGCGCATCTCGTCGGTCCTGAGCATCGCCTGAAAATCCTCACGCTTGCGCCATTGCGAATAGCTGGCGATCCGGGTCTGGGCATCGTTCACATGCAGACCAACCGCAACAAAGCCAGGCTGTTTGGAAATGAAATCCTGATAGGCGCCGGTCAACAGATCAAGCAAATCCTGACAGGTACCGGGGGTGACGTCGAATGTGGTGATCACCGTCTGATGGCTGTTGTTCTGGCTGATATGGGGCATAACGCACCTCCTTTGCAACACCAGCCTATCACGCGCAGGCGCAGGGGTAAATTCTCGGCCTCCTTAACGCTCGCTTTACTCTTTTTAACGAGGGTTAACGCAGAGGTAACCATGTTGCGACGGCTCATTCTTGCGTTGATCCTTTTGCCATGCCTGGCCGCTATGGCGCAGGCGGGGGCTTGGTCACGCGGAAAGGGCAAGACCTTTACGGCAAGCTCGGGCCAGATCGAGGGGCCGGATGCCTACGGCTTTTACCACCCAAGTTTTACATTCTACGGTGAACACGGGTTGACCGACCGCCTGACAGCGGGGGCCGATCTGGGCGGTGATGGTGTGCAGATGTCCAAGGTCATCGGGTTTCTGCGCTGGCCTCTCGGGCGCGCTGAGCGACGCCTGAAACTCGCGTTTGAAATGGGCGCCGGTCAGGTCGACGAGCAAAACGCCTTGCGACCGGGCCTATCTCTGGGGCGCGGCATTTCGCTCTGGGATCGCAATGGCTGGCTCGCTGTGGATAGCCGGGCAATCCTGTTTGGCGGCGGCGATGTGGCGTATGAGAGCGATTTCACCTTTGGCCTGTCCACCACCCGCAAAACCAAACTGATCTTGCAGGTCCAGACCGGCCAACCGGCTATCGGCAAAAGCTATGCCCGCTTTGCCCCCTCTTTCGTCTATGAGACGAAACCCGGCCAGCATATCGAATTCGGTGTCAGCCAGATGTTTCATGGCGGTCGCACACATGGCGTCAAACTGGGGCTCTGGCGAAGCTTTTGACAGCCTCGCCAGAGCACTTGGTTCAGAGCGGGTCGTCGATCCGCACCTTAAGAATGACCGTCCCTGACACCGCCAGCGGCCAGCGCAGGTTGATCTGATCGTTATCGGCCCCCTGATTGGCCTCGTAATAGGGCGTGACATATTGCACCGCATTGGCGCCATTGCGCAGAGGCCCGGCGGCCATCACCGATTCAACCACCTGCGCCCAGGCCCCAAACGGAAGCCGTGGCGCCGGCCGCACCACCCAGGTGCTTGCGGCGCTGGCCTCGGTATGCTCCATCACAAGCGGGCTGGCCACCGGTGTCTGGATGTTGTGAAAGGCGTTGTCGTCAAAGTTAACATTGCGAATCCGGTTGTAATCAAGATCGGCAAAGCTTGTGGCCACCGTCTCGACCCGGTCGATTACCCCGCCAATACCGCGGAACGAATTGCCATTCACCGAGACACCATTCAGGAAATGCCCCGCGCCATGCGGCTTGACCATGATAAAGGTGAACCACGGCGCCACATCGCTGGCCAGGAACACGTTATCGGTAATGCTCAGCGCGCTGAACGAAAACTCGCCAGAGAATTCGGGCGCCTGATCATGTTCGTTGCCCCATTCGATAAAGCAATTGTCGATGTAATTGCCGTTGATCGTGCCACGGTTATTGGTGCGCGTCAGAACAAACCCGCCCGTGCGGATGCCATTCTGCGCGGAATCGCCCTGGAAGACATGATTGCCTGAAATGATCGAACTTGATCCGCCAACCACCCCGAAATGTCGGAAATGCACCACGCGGTTGTCCCGCACCTTGATGTCATTGGCATTGGCGTTGAACCCGATCGAAACGCGTTCGGTGGACAAAAGCGGGCTTTCATCGGACAGGAACTGACAGCGGTCGATCATCATGCCCTGATCGCCCTCGCCATGGCTGCTGATGCCGCGATCCTTGGGCCGGGTGATAAAGCAATCGCGCAAGTGAAACCCGGTGCCGGTTGCCGGCAAAAGGATCGCGCTACAGGTGCCACCGCACTGAAACTCGATCTCGGACATGACCATGCGCGAAATCTGCTCGAATCCGCTGAAATCCAGCATGTATTTGAAGCGCCGGAAGGTGAAAACCTGCGTGCCCGCCGCATCAAACAACGGCTGGCTGATGTCCAGACGCTGCGCCGCAATGTTGCGGCTGGTGACATAGACCTCACGCCCCACACCATTGCCGGTGATCACCGATCCGACAGGGATATTGGCGACATTCTCGACATTGATAAGCCGCTTGGAATTGCCCGGATCATAGGTCGCCTGCGAGGTCACAGCTTCGGTCTCCCATGCGGTGCCGGGAAAAACAGAAAACTGACCGTTTTCAATCACATGGCGCTGTTTGTATGTGGTTTTGTTATTGACTGCCGCCGCCATATCAACAGGCGCGCGCAGTGCTACCTTGCGCCCGCCCAGATCAAGCGTCACATGGCCCGCATTGTTCAAAAGCGCCTGATAGGCCTTCTTGAATGCAAGCTCGCTTTCGCCAAAAGCGTCGATATAGGCCGGCAGATCGAAATTCTTGGTCAGGGCCAGAATGCTGCTTTCCGCCATCTCAAGCGTGCCCTCAAACCGGATGCGGTTCTGGATCGTGGTGCTTTGGCCCAGAAAATAGGTGCCCGCCGGGACGATGATTTCCCGCCCGTTCGCAGCGGCATCGGTGGCCTCAAAGGCGGCGTGGTCATCACTCACCCCGTCCCCCACAGCACCGAAATCACGCACATCCACCATGCTGACGATATCGCGCAGGAAGAACCGGCTGACATCCTCGATGACGATATCGTCAATGCGCACCACACCGCCGCTTGGCCCGCTCAGGTCAAGCCCGAAATGCCCGAACAGCGCCTGCGTCCCCCAGGCCATATCAACCCCGGTGCGCACGCCGCTGCCGACAATGGCCGTCACTTCAACCACCTGGCCATAGGTCGTCAGCGTGACTTGCGGACCGTTCAATGTCACACCAGTAACTGTCGCGCCCCCGGCCCCGCCAGCCCAGGCCGCAATGCGCACATTCGGCAGGTTGCCCGCTATCGCCTTGATCCGCGCCCGGATCTGAAGATAACAGCCCGGTAAAATCGGGGTTTCCCCCATATAGCGCAGCCGTTGCACCGCATCGGTTTTCTGAATCTCCAGCGCGCCGCCAAAATCCTGATCCGCCGGCACAAAGGCCGCATTTGCGGCATTCTCATAAGTATCCGATCCCGGCGTGCCATCGCCG
>CBDTZA010000153.1:0-5452 GCA_965364785.1 uncultured Roseovarius sp.
CCCCAGCCTGCGCCAACAGGCGGATGAGCGCGCAGCGATCCACACATGAGCCGGGTCTATCCCTCTTACACTTACGGAAATGGCCCGCGATCCCGGTGTTTTTGGGCCGAAACAGTGCCTGTTCCTGACTTTCCACAGGCGCGTGACAAGATCACCTGTGACGTGGCCATTATCGGCGCCGGGTTTACCGGCCTCTCGGCGGCCTTGAGGCTGGCAAAGGCGGGCGAAGACGTCTGTGTGTTTGAGGCCGAGACCCCCGGCTGGGGCGCGTCGGGTCGCAATGGGGGGTTTTGCTGTCTTGGCGGATCGGCCGCCTCTGACGCGATGCTCCGCAAGCTTTATGGCGAAGAGGCCCGCCGCGAATTCCGCCGGTCCGAAGCCGAGGCGGCCAGCTTTACCCAATCCCTGATCAAAGAGCATGACATCGCGGCGGATATCCATTCCGACGGCGAGACGCTCTTGGCCCATACACCCAAAGCCGCCGCAAGCTTTGCCGCACGCGCAAAGGGGATTGCGGCAGATTATGGTGTAACACCGACCCTTATAACGGGCTCTGATCTGGCCCAAAATGGCATGAATGGCCCGTTTTACGCGGCGCTCACAACGCCCATCGGCGTGGCGCTGAACCCGCTAAAATATGCGCTTGGTTTGGCCGATGCAGCGATGAAGGCAGGCGCGCATATCTATGCCCACTCTCCAGTCACCAAGATTGACCAGACAAACGGATTTTGCTTACGCACATCACAGGCCGAAATTACCGCGAAACGCCTTATCGTCGCCACCAATGGCTATTCCTCGGATGACCTGCCCAATTGGATGCGGGCGCGCTATTTGCCGACGCAATCGAATGTCGTCGTGACCCGCCCGCTCAGCGATGATGAGATTGCCGCGCAGGGTTGGTCCAACCATCAGATGTGCTATGATGACCGGTTTTTCCTTCACTATTTCCGCCTGATGCCAAACAAACGGATGCTGTTTGGCATGCGCGGCGGGTTGTTCAGCTCGCCCCGGTTCGACGCGCGCATGCACCGCACCATCCGGCGGCATTTCGAGGCGATGTTCCCGGCATGGCGGCATGTTGAAACGCCTTATAGCTGGAACGGCCTGCTTAGCCTTGCACCCGATCTGACCCCCTATGCCGGGCCGATTGCGGATATGCCGGGCGCGTTCACCGCGATGTCTTTTCATGGCAACGGGGTGGCGATGGGAAGCTATGCCGGCGCTTTGCTGGCCGATCTGGTACAGGGCAAAACACCCGGTCACCTTTATCCCAAAATCATGCAGGCCGCGCCGCGCCGCTGGCCCCTTGGCCGCCTTCGCCGCGCCATGCTCTGGCCACCCTATGCCTTGGCGACGGTGATGGGGGGTTAGACCCTATTCCGGCGTACGGGCAGCGCGCCCCTTGTTGCGCCGGATCCCGAGCTGGCGTTCGCGTAAGATGATCAGACACCCTGCCAAAATCACCAAAGCCGCCCCCGATAGCATCGCGCCGGTCGGCACCTCGTCAAAGACAAAATAGCCAATCGAAAGTGCAAAGAGGATCGAGGCATAATCAAACGGTGCGACCACGCTGGCGTCGGCAAAGCGATAGGATGAGGTCAGGAAAATTTGCCCCAACCCGCCGAGAATGCCGGCCATCACCAAAAGGCCGAATTCTGGGCCAGAGGGCAAAACCCAGCCGAACGGGATGGTTAAGAGCGACAGCGCCGTCGAGGTGATCGAAAAGTAAAACACGATCGCGCTGGTTTCTTCGGTCTGGACCAGTTTGCGCACGTAAATCTGGGCCAAAGCCGCACAGATCGCCCCGGTGAGCACCACCATCGCGCCCACTGCCTGGGTGGTTTCAACCATCGGTCCACTGAGCGCGCTCAAACGCGGGGCAAGGACGATCAGAACGCCAACAAGGCCAAGCGCGACCGCTGCAATCCGATAAACACCGACTTGTTCATTCAGGAACATGGCGGCAAAGACCACCACCAAAAGCGGCGCGGCATAGCCGATCGCCGTGACCTCGGGCAACGGCAACAGGCCGAGGCCGGCAAAGCTCATCCCCATGGCGGCGGTGCCGACGAACCCGCGCCAGAAATGGCCGATTGGCGACGCCACCCGAAGCCCGGTGCGCAAATCACCGCGCCAGGCCAGCCAGATCAGGATTACCGGAATGGCACAGGCCGAGCGGAAAAACACCGCCTCACCCGGCGGCACATGCCCCGACGCCGCCTTGATCAAGGACGACATCGTGATGAATAAGATCACCGAAACAAGTTTAAGCGCGATACCGGTAAGGGGCCGCATGGATTGGGTTCCTTCGCGCCTTTGAGCAGGCCAAAACAGTCTCTGTTTCGGCCTGACTAAGCTTAGGTCGGGTTATCCGCCGTGGTTTTTGGAAGCACCCAATCAGCCCGCGGGAAGTGACAGGTATAGCCCTGCGGGAGCCGTTTCAGGTAATCCTGATGCTCTGGTTCTGCTTCCCAGAAATCGGCGACGGATTCAACCTCGGTGACGACCTTGCCGGGCCAGAGGCCGCTTGCCTCGACATCGGCAATAGTTCGGAGCGCCTCGGCTTTTTGGGCGTCATCGACGTAATAGATCGCCGAGCGATAGCTAAGGCCACGATCATTGCCCTGCCGGTTCGCAGTGGTCGGATCGTGAATCTGAAAGAAATATTCCAGCACCCGGCGAAAGGTGATTTTCGCGGGGTCAAAGAAAATCTCGATCCCCTCGGCATGGGTGCCGTGGTTGCGATAGGTGGCATTGGGCACATCCCCGCCAGTATAGCCGACGCGCGTCGAAATCACGCCCTGCACCTTGCGGATCAGATCCTGCATGCCCCAGAAACAGCCCCCAGCCAAAACAGCGCGTTCGCTCATGTCACATCCTCCACTTGATCAAGGTAATCGCCATATCCCTGCGCCTGCATATCATCGCGATGGACAAACCGCAGGCTGGCGGAATTGATGCAATAGCGCAAGCCGCCTCTGTCGCGCGGCCCGTCGGGAAAGACATGACCAAGGTGGCTATCGCCGTGTTGACTTCGCACTTCGGTGCGGATCATCCCAAGCGTGAAATCGTTGATTTCCGCCACATGAGCGGGCTCAATCGGCTTGGTAAAGCTGGGCCAGCCACAGCCTGATTCGTATTTGTCCGCGCTGGCAAAAAGCGGCTCACCACTGACGATATCCACGTAAATGCCCGGCTCTTTATTGTTGAGGTATTTACCCGTGCCGGGGCGTTCTGTGCCACTTTTCTGCGTAACCCGGAACTCTTCAGGGCTAAGCGCCGCAATGGCGTTCGGGTCTTTGGTATAGTTGGTCAAAGTCATTCTCCTAACCCGGATGGTCTTTGCCTATCAAATGGGGCGCAGACTTGGAATTCAAATGAAATTTACAAAGCCGGGTGATCCAAACGCCTACCTATCCTCGTATTACTAGCATTAACACGGAGGTTTCGATGCGCTGTCTTGCAATTCTTTTCACCTTGATGTGGGCCTTGCCCGCCGCCGCCCTCAATCTTGAGGCCACGTTTGAGAACATCGACGGTGGCACGCTTAAACTCTCGGATTGGGCGGGTCAGCCGGTTCTTGTGGTCAACACCGCCTCGCAATGTGGCTTTACCGGGCAATATGAAGGGCTTCAGGCCCTGCATGACAAGTATAGCGCCCGCGGTCTTGTGGTTCTGACCGTTCCCTCGGATGACTTTCGTCAGGAACTGGGATCAGAGGCAGAGGTCAAGGAATTCTGCGAGATCAATTATGGCCTGACCTTGCCGATGACCAAGATCACGTCGGTGACAGGACCCAAAGCGCACCCGTTCTATGCCTCTGTCGCGCAAGAGGCGCGGTTTTCACCAAGCTGGAATTTCAACAAAATCCTAATTGCCCCGGACGGCACCGTAGCCGCCACCTATGGCGCATCCACGCGGCCCCTGTCGCGCAAGATGACACAGGCGATTGAGGCCCTTTTGCCGAAATAGAGCCTACCAATCCATCACGACCTTGCCGGAATTGCCCGAAATCATCGCGGCAAATCCATCCTCAAAGTCGTCAATCGAGATGCGATGTGTGATCAGGCCCGACATATCAAGACCCGACTGCACCAGCGCGATCATCTTGTACCAGGTTTCATACATCTCGCGGCCATAGATGCCCTTGATATGCAGCATCTTGAAAATCACACTGTTCCAATCCACGGCAAATTCGGTCGGGGCGATCCCCAACAGCGCAAGCTTGCCACCATTGTTCAGCCGCGCAATCATCTGCTGCATCGCCGGGGCCGCGCCCGACATTTCAAGGCCAACGTCAAAGCCCTCGGTCATGCCGATCCGCCCCATCACATCCTGTAGCTGCTCATTGCCGACATCGACCACGTGCTGCACTTCCATTTTACGCGCGAGATCAAGGCGGTAGGGGTTGATATCGGTGATCACCACCTTGCGCGCACCCACCTTTTGCGCGACCAGCGCACCCATGATGCCAATTGGGCCGGCGCCGGTCACAAGCACATCTTCACCCACCAGATCAAAGCTCAGCGCGGTATGCACGGCATTGCCAAAAGGATCAAAAATCGCCGCGATCTCATCGGGGATATCCTCAGGGATCAGCACGACGTTGCTTTCGGGAATACAGACATATTCGGCAAACGATCCGGGTCGGTGGACCCCAACCCCCTTGGTATTGCGGCAAAGCTGTCCCCGACCGGCTCGACAATTGCGACAGGTGCCACATACGATATGGCCCTCGCCGCTGACCCGCTGACCGATGCGGTATTTCACGGCGGCGGGACCCATATCGGCGATCTCACCGACAAATTCATGCCCCACAACCATCGGCACAGGCACGGTTTTGGCGCTGAATTCATCCCATTTCCAGATATGCACATCGGTCCCGCAGATCGCCGATTTACGGACCTTGATCAGCACATCATTTGGGCCAACCTCGGGCACCGGCACGTATTCCATCCACAGACCCGGTTCGGGCCTTGATTTCACCAGCGCCTTCATCTCGTTCTTCATTGGATCACCCCCAGATCACGGCCCACGTCTGCAAAGGCCTCAATCGCCTTATCCAACATCTCGCGGGTCAATCCTGCGCTCATTTGCGTGCGAATACGATCCTGATCCTTCGGCACCACCGGGAACGAGAAAGCAGTCACAAACACGCCCCGTTCGCCCAGCTTTGCCGCCATATCCTGCGCCAATTTCGGATCGCGCAGCATCACCGGAATGATCGCGTGTTCACCGGGCAACAGCTCAAAGCCCAACTTGCCCATCCTCTCGCGGAAATACCCCGCATTCTCCCATAGCCGCGCGCGCCGCTCTGCGCCGTCTTCCAGCATTTCGAACACCTTGATCGACGCCCCGGCAATCACCGGCGCCAGGGTGTTGGAGAACAGATAAGGCCGCGAGCGTTGCCGCAGCCAATCAACCACCCCCGCGCTGGCCACGGTATAGCCAC
>CBDTZA010000154.1:0-5445 GCA_965364785.1 uncultured Roseovarius sp.
GCCATCTGATGATCGCGCAAATCCGGCAGACCCGCCTGTTCAAGGGCGGCGCGCAGATCCTCTGCGGGGTGGCGGCGCGGCAAGCCCAGAAACCGTGTCACCGTCAGCGGCAGGGTCGGGTCGATATGAAGCTTTTGCGGCACATAGCCGATGCGCAACCCCGGCGCGCGGGTGATCGCACCGCTGGTCGGGGCAACCGCCCCGATCATGGCGCGCAACAGCGTCGATTTACCCGACCCGTTGGGCCCGACAATGGTCACGATCTCGCCGCGCTCAATCGACAGGTTGACGCCCTCAAGCACCATGTCACCGCCAAGGCGCACGCAGAGGTCTTTGGTCTCGATCAGGCGCATGCGGGCGCATCCTTGCGGCAATTGGGGCACAGGCCAAGCGCCTCGACCACAGCCTGTTCAATGGCAAATCCGGTGTCAGAGGCCGCGCGCCCCAGCATGCCGCGCGAGGGTTCTGCATGGGCCTCGGCCACCGCATCACAGTTGCGACAGATCAGAAAGGCCGGGGTGTGATCCTGTCCGGGGTGGGTGCAGGCGATAAAGGCGTTCAGCCGCTCGATCTTATGGGCAAAGCCGTGGCTGACCAGAAAATCAAGCGCGCGATAGGCGACGGGCGGCTGTGATCCCAGCCCCTCTTCGCGCAGGGTGTCGAGGATTTCATAAGCCCCCATCGCCCGGTGTCGCGCCAGCAGGATTTCAAGCACCCGGCGGCGCACCGGGGTGAATTGAAGCTTGTGGTTGGCGCAATACCTCTCGACCGCTGCAAGGGCTTCGCGCATGCACGAGGAGTGGTCGTGTTGTCCGAATCCGATCGTATCCATGGCGGGCCTTTCTTTGCGTCGTTTCGGGGTTGATATGTTATAGAGTTACACTTATCAAGCGGAATGAAACGTTATACTATCACAAGGACTTGTCGATGCTGAACCGTCTTGTTGCCGCGCTTGCAAGCGCATTGAGTGGGTTTTTTGGTCTGGCCAGTGTGGCCTTGGCCGAGGTGCCGCAGGTGGCCGTCGATGTCGCGCCAGTCCACTCTCTGGTGGCCCGCGTGATGCAGGGCGTGGGCGCGCCTGCGCTTATCGTGCGGCCCGGCGCCTCGCCGCATGGCTATGCGATGCGCCCCTCCGAGGCGACGGCGCTTGAGCGGGCCGATCTTGTGATCTGGGTCGGCGAGGCGCTGACGCCCTGGCTTGAGGGGGGCATTAAAACCCTCGCGGGGCGCGCGCGGGTGATCGAGCTTTTGGGCGCAGGGGAGACGCGCGTTCTGGACCTGCGCGAGGGGGTTGCCTTTGGCCCACCGGGCGAGGGCACGGCGCAGGATGACCCTGAACATGACGGTCACGACCATCACGGCGTTGATCCGCATGCCTGGCTTGATCCTGAAAATGCACACCGTTGGCTTGGGCTTATGGCCGATGAACTGGCCGAGATTGATCCTGAACATGCGGTGCAATACGCCCGCAACGCCACCGAAGCGCAGGCAGAGCTTGACGTGCTGATGGCCGAGATCAAGGCCGATATCGCCCCCATCAAAGATGCGCGGTTTCTGGTCTATCACGATGCCTATCAGTATTTCGAGGTCTGGTCCGGCCTTGCGGCCTCGGGGGCGATTGCGCTTGGCGATGCGGCCAGTCCCGGTCCTGCGCGGGTGGCCGCGCTGCGCGACATGGCCCGCGCTGAGGACATCGCCTGCGTCTTTTCAGAGCCGCAGTTCGACCCCAGGCTGGTCGAGCGCGTCTTTGGTGATGTGGCGGGCCACGGTGTGCTCGACCCGATGGCCAGTGATCACGCGCCGGGGCCCGATCTTTACCCCGATCTGATGCGGGCAATGGCGCGCGCGTTGCTGGCGTGTCTCACCGCTGATCGCTGAGCGCGCAGAAACCTGCACGAAAACGCAGCGTAAAACTTGCGCGGCCCATGAATCCCGCACATTCTGGCGCGCAGGGAGAGAGCTGCGCAGCAAGGCGTGGCCCAGAGGGAGGACGCCGAATGAGTTTTACGTGCCGACAAGATGTGATCGACATCCAGAATGAAGTGACATGGGAGGCGCGTGACAAACCCGACACCCTCTATCAGATGCTAAGTCACACGGCGCGCAGCTTTCCTGATCGGCCCGCCGTCAGCTATCAGCTGTTCTCGGGCGCGGGCGACCCGTCACATACTCTGACCTGGAAACAGTTCCACGATCAGTGCTGTCAGGCGGCCAACCTGTTCCGCAGCCTCAAGGTGGGGGAAAACGATGTTGTGGCGCTTGTGTTGCCCAATTGTCTTGAGACCGCGATTGCCACCATTGGCGGGGCCATCGCCGGCATCGTCAATCCGATCAACCCGCTGCTTGAGCCCGAACAGATCGCCTCGATCCTGCGCGAGACAAAGGCCAAGGTGGTCGTCACGCTCAAGTCGTTCCCGAAAACCGACATCGCCCAGAAAGCCGCCGAGGCAGTGCGCCATGCGCCGAGCGTGCATACGGTTCTTGAAATTGACCTCAATCGCTATCTGAGCCCGCCCAAAAGCTGGATCGTGCCGCTGGTGCGCCCGAAAATCCCGACCGGGCACCATGCCGATATTCTGAATTTCAACAAGGCAATGGCGCGTCAGAAGACGGCGCTTGATTTCCCCGACTCGACCGGCGATCGGGTGGCGGCCTATTTCCATACCGGCGGGACCACGGGCATGCCCAAGGTGGCGCAGCACCGCTATTCCGGCATGATCTATAACGGCTGGATCGGGCATACGCTTTTGTTCACCGAGCATGACAATGTGATGTGCCCGCTGCCGCTGTTTCATGTGTTTGCCTGTCACGTGATCCTGATGGCGATGATCAAATCGGGGGCGCATGTGGTGTTTCCGACGCCTGCGGGCTATCGCGGCGAGGGGGTGTTCGACAATTTCTGGAAGCTCTGCGAGCGTTGGAAAATCAGCTTTGTGATCACCGTACCCACCGCCGTTTCGGCGCTGATGCAGCGCAAGGTCGATGCCGACCTTAGCACCGTGCGAAACGCCTTTTCCGGCTCGGCGCCGATGCCGCTTGAGCTGTTCAACCGGTTTGAATCGGCCACCGGCATGACCGTGATCGAGGGCTATGGCCTGACCGAGGCGACATGTCTTGTGTCCTGTAACCCCCCGGAAGGCGACAAGAAAGTGGGCTCTGTCGGGGTGCCATTCCCCTACACGGATGTGCGCATCTACAAGACCGACCCCGAAGGCAAGCCGGTGGAATGCGCCGCGGATGAGGTGGGTGAGATCTGTATCGCCAACCCCGGCGTTTACGCGGGAAATACCTATACCGAGGCCGCCAAGAATATCGACCTTTATCACCACGACACGTATCTGCGCACGGGCGATCTGGGCCGCATTGACGCGGACGGCTATCTTTGGATCACCGGGCGCGCCAAGGATCTGATTATCCGGGGCGGTCACAATATCGACCCTGCCGAGATCGAAGAGGCGCTGATGGTGCATGCCGAGGTGGCGATGGCCGGGGCCATTGGCCAGCCCGATGCGCATTCCGGCGAAATGCCCTGCGCCTATGTCGAGCTGGTCGAGGGCGGCACGGTCACGGGCGAGGAACTGCTGGAGCATTGCAAAATCCATGTCCACGAACGCGCCGCGATCCCGAAATATGTCGAGGTCCTTGGTGAGTTGCCAAAAACCGCCGTGGGCAAGGTGTTCAAGCCCGACCTGCGCAAACGCGCCATCACCCGCATTTATAACGCAGCCCTCGACAAGGCCGAGATCGCGGCCGAGGTGGTGCAGGTGGTTGATGACAAAAAGCGCGGGTTGGTGGCGCAGGTCCGCAAGACCGGCGAGGTGGATGAGGAACAGCTTGGCCACACCCTGGGACAGTTCGTGCGCCCGTGGGAATGGGCCGACTAGACAGGCCACAGGCGCGCGGGGCCGTGGTCAGGCCGCTGCGCGCCAGATCCTTGATCGCCTCGATGTAATGCGCCTGCGGCCAGCCACAGGTCTGCGTGAGATGATCCCATGCGGGGATTGAAAGCAGCGTCCAAAGCAGGTCGGTCGCGGCATCCTTGTCGCGGCGCAGGGCACCATCGCGATCGAGCGCCTCAATCGCGGCGGCGCAGCCCTCTCGCATGTCCTGCATCCGCTCGCCCCAGGCGCGGGCCGCATGCTCATCGGTGGCCTGCATCACCATCAGGGTTTTCGCAACACCGAAAATTTTGGGGATGTAGTTGCCCCAGGCCTCGATAAAGGCATCAAGGCGCTCAAGCCCGGTCGTGGCCTTGCGGCTTGAGGTCAGCATCTCCTGCCCGCCAAGCTTGCCGATGCGGCCAAGATCGACCGCTGGATCGGCAAGGCCCGCGCCATGGGACAGACTGCGGCCTGAGACATCAAGAAAAGGCCTGGACCAATGACACAAATGATTGAAGTGATTGTTTTTGCAGGCACCGCTCCGGTGATGGCGTTTGTGGCGGGATGATCTATTTTGTCGGCACGTTTCTGGTGACGATGCTGGGCAATGTGCCGATTAACAAACGGCTTGATTTGATGGTCATGCGCGCGCCGGACACCCGAGACTACTGGCAGGTTTATGCCCGCGATTGGACCCGGTGGAACCACCTGCGCACGGGGGGCCTCGGCGATTGCATCGGGGTGTTTGCTGATCGGAGCGGTGCTTTATGCCTGAACGCGGGCCTTCATCGCGCCCTTGCGTGCGCGCCTCGTGAGAGGTCGCCACGCAAGGGCGCGATGAGCATTTCACCTTATGACAGGTCTTTGTAATTCACCTCAGGCGTGTCGCTGCCGGTTTTTTCGCGCCGTACCAAGAGATTGTTCAGCGCATGCACATAGGCCTTGGCACTGGCCACGACCGTATCGGTATCGGCCGATTGCCCGGTTACGATACGCCCGGCCTCTTCCATCCGCACGCTGACCGTGGCCTGCGCGTCGGTGCCCTCGGTCACGGCATGCACCTGATAAAGTTGCAGGCGCGCGTCGTGCGGAAACAGGTTGCGCACCGCGTTGAAAGTCGCATCAACCGGCCCGTCGCCGGTGGCCTCGGTTGTGTGTTCCGTGCCATCAATCGCCATCGTCAGGGTCGCCTGTTGCGGCCCATCGGTGCCGCAAATCACCCGCAAATGCTTGATTTGCAGGCGGTCGCCTTTGCCATCAATCCCGACATTGACCAGCGCGATCAGATCCTCGTCATAGACCTCTTTCTTGCGATCGGCCAATTCCTTGAACCGCACGAACACATCGTTGAGCTGATTATCGGCCAGATCATAGCCCAGATCATGCAATTTCGAGCGCAGCGCAGCGCGCCCCGAATGCTTGCCCATGACGATATTGGTTTCGGCCAGACCCACATCCGACGGGCGCATGATCTCAAACGTTTCGGCGTTCTTGAGCATGCCATCCTGATGGATGCCTGATTCGTGCGCAAAGGCGTTTTTGCCGACAATCGCCTTGTTGAACT
>CBDTZA010000155.1:0-5431 GCA_965364785.1 uncultured Roseovarius sp.
CGACATTGTTGTCGCGAACACTAACCTGCATGTGGTGTCACCACCTTCCTAAGTTAAAGTTTCAATAGATTGCAGGAAGGCGCCATATAGCAAAGCACCCCGGTTTTGTCTAGTGTGCGCGCAGCGAAGAGGAAAAGCCGATGCATGACCCCGATTTGATAACCAGATTGCTCGATGCCGCCAAGATGCATGTGCCGTTTGATGGCTGGAGCGAGGCCACATTACAGGCCGCCGCCAGGGACGCCGAGATCGCGCCCGGGCTGGTCGCGGCGATCTGTCCGCGCGGCGCGGTCGATCTTGCGCTGGCCTATCACGAGGCGGGCGATACCGTGATGCTGGCGCGCCTTGAGGCCGCCGATCTGGGTGACATGCGGTTTCGTGACCGGATAGCCTTCGCGGTGCGCACCCGGCTTGAGGCGGTCGAGGATAAGGAACTTGTGCGCCGCGGCATGACCCTGTTTTCGCTGCCGATTTACGCCGCAGACGGCGCCCGCGCCATCTGGCAGACTTGCGACCGGATTTGGCTGGCGCTTGGCGATACCTCGGACGATGTGAACTGGTACACCAAACGCGCGACGCTTTCGGGGGTCTATGGCGCGACCGTGCTCTATTGGCTGGGTGATAACAGCGAAGACAATGCCCGCACATGGGAGTTTCTTGATCGCCGGATCGAGGACGTGATGCAGATCGAGAAATTCAAGGCACAGGCGCGCGACAATCGCCTGCTGGCGGGGCTGATGGCCGGACCATTTAAATTTCTGGGCCGGATTCGCGCCCCGCAGGGTGGCGCAACCACCGGCATGCCGGGCCGCTGGAACGGCCCCACCTGATACATAAGGACCCAAAGACATGAGCGAGACGATGCAAGCCGTTGAAATCACCCGCGCAGGCGGCCCCGAGGTCTTGGTGCCCACGACCCGTCCGCGCCCGGACCCGCGCGCTGGTGAGGTGGTAATCAAGCTGGCCTATGCCGGCGTGAACCGCCCTGATGCCCTGCAACGTGCCGGGCTTTATGCACCGCCCGCGAGCGCAAGCGATCTGCCCGGCCTTGAGGGCGCGGGCGAGGTTGTGGCACTTGGTGCGGGGGTAAGCGGGCTTGCCCTTGGCGATCAGGTCTGCGCGCTGTTGCCGGGTGGTGGTTATGCCGAATATGTCGCCACGCCTGCCGCACACTGTTTGCCGGTGCCCCCCGGCTTGGGCCTGAAAGAGGCGGCCTGTCTGCCCGAGACATATTTCACCGTCTGGTCGAACGTGTTTCAGCGCGGCGCCCTCAGGGCCGGTGAGCGGTTTTTGGTGCATGGCGGATCAAGCGGCATCGGCACCACCGCCATTCAGCTGGCGCGGGAATTTGGCGCGCGGGTCTTTACCACCGCCGGATCGGACGAAAAATGTCAGGTCTGCGAAGATCTGGGCGCTGAGCGCGCGATAAACTATCGCCGCGATGATTTTGTCGATGTGATCCGGGCCGCAGGCGGGGCCGATCTTATCCTCGATATGGTCGGCGGTGACTATCTGCCGCGCAACGTCAAGGCGCTGGCCGATGACGGGCGACTGGTGCAGATCGCGTTTTTGCAAGGGCCCAAGGTCGAGTTGAACTTTGCCCCGCTGATGATGCGCCGTCTGACCATCACCGGAAGCACCCTGCGTCCGCAAAGCGATCTGGCCAAGGCGCAGATTGCCGAGGCCCTGCTGGCCCATGTCTGGCCGCTGCTTGAGGCAGGCAAGGTCGCGCCGGTGATGGATTCCGAATTTGCGCTGGCCGATGCGGCCGCGGCGCATACACGATTGGAAACAAGCGGACATATCGGCAAGATCGTTCTGAAGGTCGGCTAGGGTGACGTCGCCGTCTCTGGCGATCCTGGCGCTTGCGGGGCTAAGCCTGTGCCTGAGCCTCTGGGCGATCCGGCGCGATGTGCCGCTCAACTGGCGGTTTGCCCTGCCAGAGGCTTTGCCCGACGCTGGCGCACCACGCTTTGAAACGGTGTTGAAATACACCGCGCCAGAGGGTCAGGCCCATGCGCCCGCGATTGTGCAGGGCAGGGGCGGCTTTTCAGTGATCTGGTTTCAAGGCACTGCGGAAGCAAAGGCCGATGTGGATATTTTCGCCGTGCATTTCACCCGCGAGGGCGATGGCTGGCAGGCGTCAGAGCCTGCGCGCCATGTGACCCGTGGGGCCATGGCGCGCGCGCTTGAGCCACGCCAATTGGTGATGACCCTTGGCAATACCATCCAGAATGACGCGGCCCCCGGTCACCTTTATACCACGGTCGTGTCGGTGGGGGGCTGGGCCATGGCCGCAATCGCGGATGTCGCGATGGGGGCGAGCGGGCCTGTCAGGGCTAGCAAGCTGAACCTCTCGCCTCTCCTCAATCGCTCGTTTCTGGTGAAATCGCCAATGCTGGCCTATGCCGACGGCAGCCACGCCTTGCCTGCCTATTTCGAAATGGGCGCGACCTATGGCGCGTTGGTGCGCCTTGATGCCAAGGGCCGGGTGCGTGATCAGCGCCGCATTTCCGGCACCGGCGTGAAGCCCATTCAGCCGATGATCCTGCCACTTGACGCAACCCGCGCGCTTGCCTTTCTGCGCGATTTTGACCGCAGCGGAACGCTCTGGCTCAGTCGGACCGATGATGGCGGTCAAAGCTGGTCACCCGCCGAGCCGCTTGAAATTGCCAACCCAAGCGCGCCGGTGGCGGCTTTGTCGCTTGGGCATGGGCGGATAGTGATGGCGATGAATGACGCCGCGGATCGCCCCGATGCTCTTGGGCTCGCGCTGAGCGAGGATGAGGGTGCAAGCTGGCGGGAAGTGCACCGCTTTGAGGCCAAGGGCGCGCTACGCTATCCGATGCTGAGCCGGGTGGGGGATGACATCGCGCTGACCTATTCCACCGGCGGCAAAGGCGGCATCCGCGTGCATCTGTTCAACGCGGCCTGGGTGGCGGCGCAATGAGGGCGGCTGTGGAATGGATCGCGCTTGCCCTCGTCATGGCGTGGGTGGGGTTTGTGATAGCGGGGCCTCTCGGTGTCGGCGCATTGGCCCTTGCGGTGGTCTTGCTGCGCGGTTGGCTGCCGGTGGCGGGACTGATGGCGCTTTTGGCGCCTTTGGGGGTGATGTTGCCCGCGCTGGCCCTGCGGCAGATGGCGGCGGGCATGGGCGTGGCGGTGATCCCTTTCGGGAGCGCCGAATTGGTGGTGTTCTTGCTGGCCTACCTTGTCTTTCTGGCCTCGGCCATGGGGATGATACGGGTTGATCTTTACCGGCTCGGCTATGCGCCGGTGCCGGTGGCAATGATGGTGCTGGCCTTCTGCGGATATGGCGCGCTGACGGGGCAGGTGTTTTTGCCGCTCGTCGCGGTTCTGGGGCAGGCGCTCTGGGTCATGGGAGTGGGCAGCAGCAACTGGTTTGATCACGTGCTGCACGCGGTTCTGGTGCCGATGACGATCGTGGTTCTGATCCTGCGAGCGCTCTGAGCGCGGTGAGTGCGGAATTTCGAGTATTTTTGGAAAGATGAAAGTCAGGGTGTTCGTGACGAAAGCGCTACCTGACAGGATCAAAAAGCGCGTCTTTCAATTGGCAATCGCGCACCACGTCGCGCCCACAGGGCACCGGGGTCAGGTCCTTTGACAGGCAAAGCCGCGCCTCCTGAATGCGGCCCTCGCGGCAGGTGATGGTCACCATATCCGGCTCGAGCCCCGGATTGGCCTTGAGGAACGCCTCTTCCACCACCGATGCGGGCAGTTTCACCGGTTTTGAGAGGTTCCGAAACACCGGCGGGCGGGTGACGCTTTCATAGGCCTGGCGCGCCAGGGCATAGTAATCCGGCCCCGAAAGCCCGGTGCAGGCGCCGTGTTTTTTCCACTGATACCAGGCCAGCCCCGAGGTGCCCATGATATCGGCCATGGCGTTTGTCATCTGGCGCGAGGGCGGGCGCTCGGCGGTTTGGCAATGGGCGGGAAAGCCGCGATGATATTGCGGCCAGAGCCCGTGCAGCACCCAGCCGTGATCGGTTGAGCTATCGCATTGTGGCGAGCTGCGTGCATCGCCCTCGAGGGCGCACCATGTCGGCGACCAGCTGAGCGAGAGAACGTAATAGTCAAACTCTCCCGGTCGGCCCGATTGCGCCCAGGCGGGCAGGTTGAACAGGGCAATCAGGACGAGCAAGAACACCGGCATTCTTTGGACTTTCATTTTGCGTCAGAGGCCAGTATATACCCCACAAGTTCCCCGACAATGGAAACCCGTTCCGGCCAGACCGGAACCGCCCCTCCAGGCGACGGGAAAGATTTGGGTGAAGGAGACCTGAGATGTCTAAACCAATCATGGCCAAGGCCACCGCCGTGTGGCTGGTGGATAACACGACGATGAATTTCAAGCAGATCGCGGATTTCTGCGGGCTGCACGAGCTTGAAGTGCAGGGCATTGCCGATGGCGATGTGGCCGCAGGGGTCAAGGGGTTTGACCCAGTCGCCAATAACCAGCTGACCGAGGAAGAGATTGAAGCGGGGCAGAAAAACCCGCTGCACAAGCTCAACCTCAAATACAACGCCGCCGCGCAGGGCGAGGAAAAGCGTCGTGGTCCGCGCTATACGCCGCTGTCCAAACGGCAGGATCGCCCGGCCTCGATTCTGTGGCTGGTCAAGTTCCACCCCGAGCTGGCGGATAGCCAGATTTCGCGGCTGGTGGGCACGACCAAACCGACCATTCAGGCGATTCGCGAGCGGACCCATTGGAACATCGCCAATATTCAACCGATCGACCCGGTGGCGCTTGGGCTGTGTAAGCAATCCGAGCTTGATGCCGCCGTGCAAAAGGCCTCGGCCAAGAAGGCCCGCGAGGGTGCCGCGATGAGCGATGACGAGCGTCGTAAGCTGCTGAGCACTGAGCAGAGCCTTGGCATGGATGCCGAACCCAAGATTCCGACCGCAATCGAGGGTCTGGAAAGTTTCACGCTTGGCCAGGATTATCAGCCAGAAGAACGCGAAAAGAAATACGATGCCGACAGCCTCTTCAACTTGCCCGATGCGTCAGATGATGACGATGAGGACGAGAACGAAAGCCGCTAAGCCAGCGGGCGCCTCTGACGATGCGACAAAACCCGGGCCGCAAGACCCGGGTTTTGCTTTGCGCAGGAAACGGGTCGCGTCATCGGCCGATTGGGGCAAGTCTTGCGGTCAAAAGGAGCGCTGCGATGGGGCCTGCGATATCTGCCTTGCTGATCTTTCTGCTGCCGCTGGCCTATAGTCCGGGGCCGGGCAACATGATCTTTGCCGCCATGGGCGCGCGCTTTGGTCTTGCGGCGACCTGGCCTGCGAGCCTTGGCTATCACCTCGCGACATGGGCGGTGACGCTGGCAATCGGACTTGGCTTTGGCGCCGCGATGCAGGCCGCCCCTGGCGTGGCGCAAACCCTTCAGATCATCGGCGCGGGGTA
>CBDTZA010000156.1:0-5405 GCA_965364785.1 uncultured Roseovarius sp.
CGCTTGATGGCGAGGTGAGCGACGGGCACTCTTATGTCGATGAGGCGATGATCACCAGCGAACCCGCACCGGTTGCGAAGACCACCGGTGACAGGCTTGTTGGCGGCACGATCAACGGGGCCGGTGCGCTATCGTACCACGCCACGGCGGTGGGGAGCGACACGGTGCTGGCGCGCATCATCGAGATGGTGGAGCAGGCGCAGGGCGCAAAACTCCCGGTGCAGGCATTGGCCGACAAGGTCGTGCGGATTTTCGTGCCGGTGGTGATGGCGGTGGCACTGGCGGCCGTGGCGCTCTGGCTGGTGTTCGGGCCGGTGCCCGCGCTGACCCATGCGCTTGTGGCCGGGGTGTCGGTGCTGATCATCGCCTGCCCCTGCGCGATGGAGCTGGCGACGCCAACCTCGATCATGGTGGGCACCGGGCGCGCCGCCGAACTTGGCGTGCTGTTTCGCAAGGGCGAGGCGTTGCAACGGCTCGACGAGGTGCGCGTCATGGCCTTTGACAAGACCGGCACGCTGACCCTCGGCAAGCCGGTTGTCACGTTGATCGAAACCGCCGACGACGCTGAGGCCGATGAGATCCTGCGCCTCGCCACCGCCGCCCAAGGCAAATCCGAACACCCGATCGCGCGCGCGATCGAGACCGACGCGACGCGCCGGGGCCTGACCCTGCCAGAGGTCAACACGTTCACCGCCATCCCCGGCCATGGCATTTCCGCGCAGATCGAGGGCCACGACCTGCTGATCGGCGCGCATCGCCTGATGCAGCGTGACGGGATCAGCACAGATGCGCTCGATCACGCCGCCATGACCCTCGCAGATCAGGGCCAGAGCGCGATTTACGTCGCCATTGACGGCCTCCTCGCGGCCGTTCTTGGCGTGGCCGATGCGGTCAAACCAACCAGCCGCGCCGTGATCGACGCATTGCACGCCAAGGGCGTCAAGGTCGCGATGATCACCGGCGACAGCCAGACCACCGCCGAGGCCATTGCCCGTGAACTTGGCATTGATCATGTCATGGCCGAGGTCCTGCCTGAGGGTAAGGTGAGCGCCCTCACCGCCCTGCGCGAGCGGTTCGGTGCGCTGGCCTTTGTCGGCGACGGGATCAATGACGCCCCGGCCCTGGCGCACGCCGATATCGGGCTTGCCGTGGGCACCGGCACCGATGTGGCGATTGAGGCGGCTGATGTCGTGCTGATGTCGTGCTGATGTCAGGCGATCTGTCGGGCGTGGTCAACGCGCTTGATCTGTCGCGCCGCACCCTGCGCAATATCCGCCAGAACCTGTTCTGGGCCTTCGCCTATAATGCCGCGCTTATTCCGGTGGCGGCGGGGGCGCTTTATCCGTTCACCGGGCTGATGCTCTCGCCGATGCTGGCGGCGGGGGCGATGGCGCTTAGCTCGGTCTTTGTGCTCTCAAACGCGCTACGCCTGCGCCGGATCGCACCCGCGATGACGGGGGGCGCGGCATGAACATCTCGGACGTGGCCAAGCGCACCGGATTGCCGCCCAAAACCATCCGCTATTACGAGGATATCGGCCTTATCCGCCCGGCGCGAAACAACAACGGCTATCGCGTCTTTAAAGAGGCCGACACCCACAAGCTTGCCTTTCTGGGGCGTGCCCGCACGCTTGGATTTTCGATCGGCGATTGCCGCACCCTGATGGCGCTTTATGAGGATCAGGATCGCAATAGCGGCGATGTGAAACACCTCGCGCAGGAACATCTTGCCCGCATCGACGAGAAGATCGCGCACCTGCAATCCATGCAGGCCACGTTGCGCCATCTGGTGCGCGAATGCGCCGGGGACAATCGCCCCGATTGCCCGATCCTGCGCGACCTTGCACAGGATTAACGCGCCTCACTCGCCGTAAGCCAGCCCCTCGCGGCGCGGATCGGCCCCACCGTGCAAGGTGTCGCCAACCTCAATCGCATGCAGGCCCGAGGTGAGATCGCGCAACGTCACCTCATAGCCCATGGCGGCAAGCGGCGCGGCCAACGCCTCAAAAGATGTGCCCGCCTCGATGTCATAGGCGCCAAAGCGGTTCACAAGATGCGGCAGCCCTACGGCGGTTTGCACATCCATGCCCCAATCAAGCCAGGCAATGATCGTCTTGGCCACATAGCCGATGATCCGGCTGCCCCCCGGACTTCCGATGACCAGAACCGGCTTGCCATCTTTGCGCAGGATCGTCGGCGCCATGGATGAGCGCGGCCGCTTGCCCGGCTCGACCCGGTTGGCGATGGGCAGGCCATTTTCATGGCTGGCAAAGGAAAAATCCGTGAGTTCATTATTCAGCAAAAACCCACCCACCATAAGGCGTGAGCCAAAGCCGTTTTCAATCGTCGTCGTCATCGACAAGGCATTGCCATAGCGGTCATAGATCGAGATATGCGAGGTCGAGGGAAGCTCGATCGCGCGGTCATCGCCCCAGTTGAGCGCGTGATCAAACGCGGGCTTGCCCGGCGTCACCTCGGGCAGGGCATCATCGCCCATAAGCAGTCTGGCCCGCTCCGCGAGATACGCCTTTGCCAAGAGCCCCTTGACCGGCACCGGCACAAAATCGCTATCAGCGAGGTAGCGCCCCCGGTCGGCAAAGGCCAGACGGCTGGCATCGCCAATAAACCGCCACACCTCGGGGTTGTCCGCGCCAAGCGCCGCCAGATCAAACCCCTCAAGCAGCCCCAGGATCTGCCCCACGGCCACCGCCCCCGATGACGGCGGCCCCATGCCGCACACCTCGTAGCCACGATAAGGCGAACAGACCGCAGGGCGTTCCTTGACCCTATAGATCGCAAGATCAAGCGGGCTAAGCACCCCTGAATTCTTGCCCGACCGCTGTACCCGTTCGGCGATGTCTTGCGCCATCTCGCCTGTGTAAAACCCCGGCGCACCCGTCGTCGCCAAAAGGCGCAGGGTGGCGGCATAATCCGGGTTGTGCAGGATCTGGCCCGCCGCGAGCGGCACGCCGCCGGGCAGGAAATAATCGCGCGTATCGGTAAAATGCGACAGACGCTCGGCATCGCTTGCGATCAGGTTGGCAAGGCGCGGGCTGACGGCAAAACCGCCCTCGGCAAGCGTGATCGCCTCATCAAAAAGGCCCGACCAATCGGCGCGCCCCCAGCGGCGATGCGCCTCTGCCATCAGAGCCGGCGTGCCCGGCGTGCCAACCGAGCGCCCGCCGACAACCGCATCAAAGAACTTGAGTGGTTGACCGGCCTCATCCAGAAATAGCCGGGGCGTGGCCGCAAGGGGTGCTGTTTCGCGCCCATCAAGCGTGGTGATCTCGCCGCTCGCCCCGTCATGCCAGACCAGAAACGCCCCGCCCCCAAGGCCAGAGCTTTGCGGCTCGACCAGCCCCAGAACCACCTGCACCGCGACCATCGCATCGGCTGCCGTGCCGCCCTCGGCTAAAACCCGTGCGCCGGCCTCAACCGCATGCGGATTGGCGGCGGCGATCATCCAGTTTTGCGCCTCAACCGGCTGTCCGGCCTCCTTGAGGGCCTGCGCCGGGGCCAGCCGGGGCGAAACCTGCGCAAAGCCGGCAGCGGCCCCTTCCGGGGCAACCGCATCAGCGGCCTGTTGCGCCTGCGCGGGCCCAAGGGCCAACGCCAAAAGCATCCCTGTCACCAACATTTTCAAGCGCATGATGGCCCCCTTTCCCGGTTTAGCGAAGCACCCCCGTGCGGTGCAGCGTGATCTTGAGCCCGCCATGCGCCACCGAGGGCGCGTTGGGCAAAAACGGCAGGTCTGTCGCGCGCGCAAGGCCTGCGTCACTTGTCACGATGCCGACGCGCCAGCCACGAAACTGCGCCCGAAGCACCTCGCCCAAGGCGCCGTAAAGCCCGAACAGCAGCTTGCGATTGCCGATACGCGCACCATAAGGCGGGTTCACCATCACAAGGCCGCGCGGCCCCTCGGGGGGCAAAAGCGCGCTGATCGGCTGACAGGTGAATTGAGTGATATGATCGACCCCGGCACGCACGGCATTGGCCGTGGCCATGCGCACGGCCCCGGCATCGCGATCAAACCCGTAAAACCGCAGCGGCGTTTCGCGTGTCTCACCACCTGCGCGCATCGCGGCCAATGCATCGGCGTCAAACCCGGCCATATCCTCAAACGCGAAATGGCGCGACCTGCCCGGCAAAAGCCCAAGCGCAACCTCTGCCGCCTCAATCGGAAAGGTGCCCGATCCGCACATCGGATCGACAACCGGCTCGGTCCCGTCATAGCCGCATTGGCGCAGAAAAAGAGAGGCCAGCGTTTCGCGCATCGGCGCCTTGCCGACCGCCTCTTTATAGCCGCGCCGGTGCAACGGCTCGCCCGAGGTATCAAGACTGAAGGTCACAAGATCATCCTCGATCCGCGCCATCAGGCGCAACGCGGCATCATCGGCCAGAGGCGCGCCAAGGGTCTCGGATATGGCGCGTTTGATCCGCTCGCTGGCGGCGCCGGCGTGATAGATTTTCGACTTGCGGCAAGTCACCTCGACCCGCAGGGGCACATCGGGGCGCAGATGGGCCGCCCAGTCGAATTTGCGCGACCGTTTGTCTAGCTGTGCCAGATGAAAGGCGCGAAACGATCCGATCCGCGCCAGCACCCGCCCCGCGCCGCGCAATTCAAGATTGGCGCGCTGAACATCCGGCCAACCGCCCATAAAGCTAACGCCGCCCGGATGCTGCGTGGTCGGGCCAAAGCCTTTTTCAGCGGCCTCTTCGGCCAATGCGGCCTCTAGTCCGGGGGGGGCGGCGAGAAAAATCTCAAAGGGCTGGGCTGTGCTCATCGCACCCTCATAGGGCCATTCAGGGCAAGATGCGAGCGATCACACCGACCGCCCCGCACCTGGGTTAAAGCATCGCCGGAACAACCTGATCAGGCGGGCGATGGCCATCGTCAAAGGTCTTGATATTGACCAGAACCTTTTCGCCCATCTCGATGCGCCCCTCAAGTGTGGCAGACCCCATATGGGGCAACAAAACCACATTCTTAAGCTCACGCAGACGCGGGTTGATTTCGGCGCCATGCTCGTAAACATCAAGCCCGGCACCGGCGATCTCGCCCGTCCGCAACATCCGGGTCAGAGCGTTTTCGTCGATCACCTCGCCGCGGCTGGTGTTCACAATCACCGCCTCGGGCTTCATCAGCTTGAGACGCCGCGCATTCATAAGATGAAAGGTCGAAGGCGTATGCGGACAGTTCACGCTGATCACATCCATCCGCGCCACCATCTGATCAAGGCTTTCCCAATAGGTGGCGCCCAGATCCTGTTCGATCTCGGGGCGCAGACGACGGCGGTTGTGGTAATGGATCTGCATGCCAAAGGCCGCCGCGCGCCGCGCCACCGCCTGACCGATCCGGCCCATGCCGAGAATGCCAAGACGACGCCCCGCAACACGCCCGCCAAG
>CBDTZA010000157.1:0-5402 GCA_965364785.1 uncultured Roseovarius sp.
GAAACCCAGTTTCTGGGCAGCCACACCATGCGCCCCACCATTGCGGCGCTTGTGCCTGGGGTCGAGTTCATTAACCGCGAGCGGATGTCGCAGCTTTCTTATGCGGGGCCAAAAAAGATAAGCAAAATGCCCGCCAGAAGCGCGATTGTCGGGTTTTCGGTCGAAAACGTCTATGCCATCGCCGAATTGTTGCGCCGTCAAAAGGGCGGGGCGGCGGTGGTGATGGGCGCGCTTTCCCCGCGCACCCGCAATGCGCAGGTCGAGCTTTATCAAAACGGCGATGTCGATTACCTCGTGGCGACCGATGCGATCGGCATGGGGCTGAACCTTGATATCAACCACGTCGCATTTTCCTCGCTGAGCAAGTTTGACGGTCAACGGATGCGCATGCTCGCCCCCAACGAGCTTGGCCAGATTGCCGGGCGCGCGGGCCGGGGCATGAGCCATGGCACATTCGGTGTCACCGGCGAGGCCCGCGATCTTGACCCTGAGGTGGCGCAGGCGATCATGGATCACCGCTTTGCCCCGATCCGCAAACTGGAATGGCGCAACTCGAACCTGCAATTTGGCACCACCTCGGCGCTTATTGCGGCACTTGAGGCGCGCCCGGATCACGAATTGCTTGTGCGGGCGCGCGAGGCCGATGATCTGGGCGCGCTCAAGACCCTCGCGGCCCAGCCCGAGATCGCAGAGCGCGCCATTGGCGGCCCCGCCGTGCGGCTGTTGTGGGATGTCTGCCGCATCCCCGATTTCCGCAGCATCAGCCAGGGCGAACATACCGGCCTTTTGAACACGATCTTTCGCGACCTGCACAACCTTGGCCGGGTGCCCGATGATTGGCTCGCGCAACAGGTCAAACGCATTGACCGGACAGATGGCGACATTGACATATTGTCGAAACGTCTCGCCTATATCCGCACATGGACCTATGTTGCGCAGCGAAAAGACTGGGTTGATGACGAAAGCCATTGGCGCGGGGCAACGCGCGCTGTAGAAGACCGTCTGTCGGATGCGCTGCACGAGCGTTTGACCCAAAGATTTGTGGACCGGCGCACATCCGTGCTTTTGCGCCGGCTCAAGCAGAAGGAAGCCATGGTGGCCGAAGTGAACGAGAATGGTGATGTAACGGTCGAGGGCGAATTCGTCGGTCGGCTTGAAGGGTTTCGCTTTATCCAGGATAAAGCGGCGGCCGGGAACGAGGCGCGAACGCTGCAACAGGCCAGCCAATCGGCCCTTGCCCCGCATTTTCATCTCAAGGCGGACCGCTTCTATAACGCGCCCGATACCGAGATTGATTTCACCGAACAGGGCGGGTTGCTCTGGGGGAAAGAGGCCGTTGGCAAGCTGACGACCGGCGCCGATCCGCTCAAGCCTCAGGTCGTGGCCTTTGTCGATGAAGAGGCCGGTCCGGACGTTGTGCAAAAGGTGCAACGCCGCCTGCAACACTTTATTGATCGCAAGATTGCCACTCTGTTCGAGCCGCTTTTGAACATTCAGCGCGACGAGAGCCTCAATGGCCTTGCGCGCGGCTTTGGCTTTCGCCTTGTCGAGGGGTTTGGCATCCTGCCGCGCGGCGATGTCGCCGATGAGGTCAAGGCACTTGATCAGGATGCGCGCGGCGCGCTGCGCAAGCACGGTATCCGCTTTGGTCAGTTCACGGTGTTCATGCCGCTTTTGCTCAAACCCGCGCCGACCCGCCTGCGGCTGGTGCTGTGGTCGCTCGCCCTTGGGCTTGATGAATTCCCCGAGGCACCCCCGCCGGGCCTTGTGACCGTGCCCTCGAATGACAGCGTCGCCAAAGGCTATCACACCATGTCGGGCTATCGCGCCGCCGGTGAGCGGGCGATTCGCATCGACATGCTGGAACGGCTTGCCGATATGCTGCGTTCTGAAGATAGCCGTGGCGGATTCGAGGCCAAGCCCGACATGCTGTCGATCACCGGCATGACGCTGGAACAGTTTGCCGCCCTGATGCAGGGCCTTGGTTATAAGGCCGAGCGCGGCGAGCGTGAAAAGGTCAAGCCGGTCGACAAGGCCGTGGCCGAGGCGCCCGCCGATGCTGCCACAGCCACGGACGATGCAACGCCCGAAACCGCCGCAGATATCGTCGACACGATTGCCGATGCAGGCGAAGCGCCGATTGCCGCCGATCCCGCCCCCGAGGCAGAGGTGCCCGCCGACATCCCGGTGACCGCCGAGGCCGAGATCGCCCACAATGAGGCCCACGGCGAGACCCCCGAGGTGGCCGCGCCCGAGATCGAGGTGTTTTATACCTTCGCCTGGGCCCCGCGCGCCAATCGCGCTCGCACCGAGCGCCCCGCCGCTGCTGGTGGTGGTCGTGCCAGCCCGGCCAAATCCGGCAAGCCGCGTGGCAAGCCGGGCAAAGGCAAACCCCGCGCCCCGCAAGAGCAGGGGGCCAAGACGTTTAGCGCCCGACCCGAGAAAAAAGACCGTATCGATCCCGACAATCCCTTTGCGGCTGCCCTTATGGGCCTCAAGACCAAAGGCTGATCTTGGCGGCGGAGGGGGCGAAAATCCGGCTCGATAAATGGCTCTGGCATGCGCGGTTTTTCAAAACCCGCACGCTGGCCGCCAAAGAGGTTTCGGCCGGCCATGTCCGGGTGAATGGCACCCGCGTGTCCAAACCTGCCCATGCTGTCATCCCTGATGATGTGCTGACCTTTGTGCAAGCGCGCGCCGCGCGCGTGGTGCGGGTGCTGGATATCGGCACCCGGCGCGGCCCCGCCCCCGAGGCGCAAACGCTTTATGATGACCTCTCACCACCGGTGCCCGAGGAAATTGTTCCATCCTCCCCGAAATACGAGGGAAAAGGACGCCCCACCAAGCGAGATCGTCGCAAACTCGATCTGAATGGGCGCGGAACGCTTGAATGATCCGCCCCTCTGGATTAGGTGAGGCGCAAACCGCCAAGGATGAGAGACGGCCATGACCTATATCGTCAACGACAACTGCATTGCCTGTAAATACACCGACTGCGTCGAGGTATGCCCTGTGGATTGTTTTTACGAAGGCGAGAACATGCTGGTCATTCATCCCGATGAATGCATTGATTGCGGCGTCTGCGAACCCGAATGCCCCGCCGACGCGATCCGCCCGGACACCGAGCCGGAGATGGAAAAATGGGTTGAATTCAATCGCAAATACTCTGAGATGTGGCCGGTGATCATCACCAAGAAAGATCAGCTGCCCGATGCAGAAGAGCGGGATGGCGAGACCGGAAAGCTTGAGAAATACTTTTCCGAAGCGCCGGGCGAGGGCGGCTAAACCGGGGCGCGCGCAGTAATTTCCCGAACCGATTCGTTTAGTTTTCTGGATCGACGGTCTGTTTTACCCCGTCCAGGAGGGGCAAAACCCTAATTTTAAAGGCATTATAGCCATCTGATACGGAGCAGCCTTTCGCGGGGCCGCTTTTTGTGTTATACATCGCTCAAGATATAAATAGACTTGCCCGATTTCCATTCGCCCGTGCCACCGCCCGGGGTTTGGTTTTCTCTGCGACAGATACACATATACCGTGGACCGTTCCGGCCCTTGGAGTGTTTTTGCGTTTGCGAACGGGCACCACTTGCGAGGAAGACCTGAATGACGAAGTCCAGAAAGTTCGAGTTTCACCCTGACGATTATGTGGTTTACCCGGCTCACGGTGTGGGCCAGATCGTTTCGATCGAAGAACAGGAAATCGCCGGTATCACGCTGGAACTGTTCGTAATCTCGTTTGAAAAAGACAAGATGACCCTGCGGGTGCCGACCAACAAGGCAACCGAGATTGGCATGCGCTGCCTGTCTAGCCCCGATGTGGTGTCAAAGGCGATGACCACCCTCAAGGGCAAGGCCAAGGTCAAGCGCGCGATGTGGTCACGCCGGGCGCAGGAATACGAACAAAAGATCAACTCGGGCGATCTTATCGCGATTGCCGAGGTTGTTCGCGACCTGCACCGCGCCGACGATCAGCGCGAACAGAGCTATTCCGAGCGCCAGCTTTATGAGGCCGCGCTTGAGCGGCTGACGCGCGAAGTGGCCGCCGTAAGCGGTGGCGACGAAGTGCTTGCCGCCAAACAGGTGGGCGATGTGCTTGTGTCCCGCGTCGCGGCCTAAGCGTTTGGTATGATTTCGAAAAAGGCCGCGCCAGATTGGTGACGCATTCCGTTGGATGGCAGTTGAGTGGTATGCTGCGCGAACTGCCTTCCCGATAAAAGAAAGGCCGTGACTGATCGAGTCACGGCCACATTTTGTGCTCGCATTATATTTGCGGAGAACATTTGCTCAAAAAGCTACGGCGATATCACTTGGAACAATATTTCAGCTATCATTAGGGGCTGTCGTAAGTAGTTGTCTGACTACTGAAATAAAACAATCGCCGAAACTTACGACCGGACGACTGTCGGGATAGTCGAGACAATTCTTCGAGAACCTGTCGGCGAGCTGTTCGAAAGAAGTGGCGGATTGCCATATGTAAACTCTTAACCGAACGTGCGAATGCCCACCATAAGCTACGCTTTTGTCCTTAGGGGCCAGCAAAGAGGTTTGTTTACAGATCCCCTTCGACCGTGATCCTCAGAGGCTTCAGTCCAGCGGCGCGCATCAAGGCGGCCGATGGCGCGTTGAAGGCAAAGTGCTCCGAGCGGACCGCAAAGATGCTGTTGCGCCGAAAGGCGTATACAGCAATCGCTGTAAAAATGGCCCGCACAGTGCATGCGGTCGTTAAAAGCCGCGAACCATATCGTCCCGTCTTTGAGGGGGCGATCGACAGCAGAAGGACCTTTCTCTGATAGGGCCGTGGAGGCGTTGGCGCTTATCCGGCTACTTCGTAGATAATGTTTAGGCCTTCTGCTCAACGGTATCAGGATCTCGTCTTAAGGACGGTGAGAGCCGCAAAAGCGTACTCTGTGTTTGTTATGGGAGAGACCGTTCGTTGATCAAAACGCCAAACTGAGCCAAACTTACAGACGTAACGGACTTGTCCGATACGACAATGACCTGATGCCAAATCAGCCATTTGTTCCGCCCATAGGGCGTTGTCGACCCGGATCGTTCTGGGATAGCCAAGCTGACGGCACACCCGATCCAGCGTTGTGACCACATCTTCGCCCTTATAGCTGAACCGAGCATCCAGCACCGGCGGCACGTACCGCGAGAACGTGTCAACCACGGTCAGGATGCGGATTTTAAGCCCTGTCGCCAGTTGATCATGCACAAAGCCCATCGCCCATACGTCGTTCGGCGCAACAGCATCTTTGCGGTCTTCTCGCAGCTTTGCCTTCACCCGCCGCTTGGGCGTCTTGTTGCGCAACTGCATGCCCAACTCCTTGTCCAACGCCAAGTCCGCCACGATCTTCTTGAGCCGGTAATTCTCGTCCTCCAGCTCGTGCAACCGCTTCATA
>CBDTZA010000158.1:0-5382 GCA_965364785.1 uncultured Roseovarius sp.
TGGGCAAGGACGGGGTCATATACCTGCGCAAACCTGCGCCCTGGCGGGTGCGCGAAATCACCCGCAGCATCGACAAATTGCCGATGCGCCAACAGGAATTGCGCGAGCATCCAAGCGGAAGCTGAGACCGGCGCGCCATCTATCCCGCCCCCATCGCAACGATCAAAAGCCCCGCTTTCGGCTCAAGCAGCATCAAAGCACCGCTCTCGCCGTCATAGGCCAGGGCGGCCCCCTTGGCGTCAATAGCATGGCGAAACGCGCTTTCTGTTATCTCGCCCATACAGGCGCGCGCCTCAAGGCCCGCGCGGCGCATGTGCATCCCGGCAGGGCGGTCGATATTGGCCAATGCGACCATTGCCTGATCCGGCGATTGCCCGGGGCGTGACATCGCCACATGTCCGCGCGTGGCCAGAACGCGGCTCATCTCGCCGACATTATCGGTCAGGGGCATGGCCGCCTTTATCCGGCCATTTTTGACCCGGTAAACCCCTGCCGCGCAATCGCGCTCGGCCTTGAATTCAACGGTCTCGCCCAGACTGAACCATTGCTCAAGCCGGTCCCTCTGGGCCGCCTCCTCATCGCGCATGCAGGCCGTGACCAGTGCCATCAGCACCAGCATCCCAGTCGCATTGCGGATATGGCTGGCGGCCCGGGGCATCTGCTTATTCGAACTCCATAATCACATCGTCAACCGCAAGACTGTCACCGGGACCCGCGTTAAGCTTGGTGACAGTGGCCCGTTTTTCGGCCCGCAGGATGTTTTCCATCTTCATCGCCTCCACGGTACACAGCGCCTGACCCTCTTGCACCTCGTCACCGACAGCGACGTTGACCTTGACGATCAGACCCGGCATCGGACAGAGCAGCAATTTCGATGTATCAGGCGGCAGTTTCTCAGGCATTAACGCGGCCAGTTCGGCCTGACGTGGGGTGCGCACATGCACCTTGAGGTCCGCCCCGCGCGACCGGACACGGAAACCGCCCGAAATCTTGCCGACTTTCAACACCAGCGGCGTGCCATCCACCATCAGGGTGGCCAACTGATCGCCTGGCGTCCAGTCGCTGGTCACCCGAAGACTGTCACCATCCTCAAAGCTGACCGTCGCGCCGGATTTGTCGGCGGCAATCGTCACGGCAAAGCTGTGGCCCTGTAGCGAGACCACCCAATCCTCGCCCACGTGGCGTTCGTGATTGTCCATGCGGCCCGACACGCGGGTGCGCCGGATTTCGGCCACCCGGTGCATCGCGGCACTGCTTGCCGCAATCGCGCGCAATGCGTCTTCACCAAGGGTAACCCCTTCAAATCCATTGGGATATTCCTCTTCAATAAAGGCGGTGGTCATTTCGCCGGCCACAAACTTGGGGTGATCCATCACCGCGCTCAGGAACGGCAGGTTATGCCCGACGCCTTCCATCTCGAAGGCATCAAGCGCATTGCGCATACCCTCGATCGCCTCAAGGCGGGTGTGGCCCCATGTGCATAGCTTGGCAATCATCGGGTCGTAATACATGCTGATTTCGCCGCCCTCATAGACGCCGGTATCATTGCGCACCACGGCGCCCTCAATCGCAAGCTCTTGCGGCGGGCGATAGCGGGTCAGACGGCCAATCGAGGGCAGGAAGCCGCGATAGGGGTCCTCGGCATAAAGTCGGCTTTCCATCGCCCAGCCGGTCAGCTTGACGTCACTCTGCGCCATCGACAGCTTTTCGCCATACGCCACGCGGATCATCTGTTCTACCAGATCAACCCCGGTGATCAGCTCGGTCACCGGATGCTCGACCTGAAGGCGGGTGTTCATCTCAAGGAAAAAGAAGTTGCGCGCGCCATCAACGATGAATTCCACCGTCCCGGCCGAGGTATAGCCCACGGCCTGCGCCAGGGCGACCGACTGTTCGCCCATCGCCTTGCGGGTCGCCTCGTCCAGGAACGGGCTCGGGGCCTCTTCGATTACCTTCTGTTGCCGACGCTGGATCGAGCATTCGCGCTCGCCCAGATAGATGCCGTTGCCATGGCTGTCACAAAGCACCTGAATTTCGATATGGCGTGGCTGGGTGATGAATTTCTCGATGAAAATGCGATCATCGCCAAAGCTGCTGGCCGCTTCGTTCTTGGAACTTTGAAAGCCTTCGCGCGCCTCATCGTCGTTCCAGGCGATCCGCATGCCCTTGCCGCCACCCCCGGCACTGGCCTTGATCATCACCGGATAACCGACCTGGTTGGAAATCTTGACCGCGTCTTCGGCATCCTCGATCAGCCCCATATAGCCCGGCACGGTGCTGACATTGGCCTCTTGAGCGATCTTCTTGCTGGTGATCTTGTCGCCCATCGCCTTGATCGCTTTGACCGGCGGCCCGATAAAGGCCACGCCTTCGGCCTCAAGCGCCTCGGCGAATTTGGGATTTTCCGACAGAAAGCCATAGCCCGGATGCACCGCCTCGGCGCCGGTCTGGCGCACAGCGTCCATCACCTTGTCGATGACGATATAGGATTCATTGGCCGGGGCGGGACCGATACGAACCGCCTCATCGGCCATGCGCACGTGCAGGGCATTGCGGTCAGCATCCGAATAGATCGCCACCGTCTTGATACCCATGGCCCGCGCGGTTTTGATCACCCGACAGGCGATCTCACCACGGTTTGCGATCAGGATCTTCTTGAACATCTTAGGTCCCTTCTTCCGATTCTTGGCCGCGCGTCCGAGCGCACGGATCTTGCATAAAAAAGACCACCGGCGCGTTATGCACCGATGGTCCGGGTCTCAGCATCGCACGGCGCGGGCCATCGGCCCGGCGCGCGGTTTGAATTCTTTTTAGTTGCAGCGGCTTGGATAGGCCTGACAATAGACGACGTTGCCCGCAGCCCCGACAGCCGCGCCGGTGATGACGCTTCCGCCCACCACAGCGCCGGTGATCGCCCCGGCCCCGCCGCCCAAAAGCGCCTGTTCGGGAACGGTGTCGCCGCAAGCCGCAAGCCCCAAGAGGGCAAGTGCCGAGAGCATCGGGATAACTCTGCGTTGGATGGTCTGCATGATGGGTCTTCTCCTGAGATACGCAATTTGATATCACGCCCAATCAACGTCATATCACATGCCGCGTCAAAGCGAACACGCATTGCACGCCGCTGATCGGCAAACCGCCGCCGAGACCCGCACAGGCCTGTTTCAAAATAAAAAACGGGCGGTCTGTGCCAGCCAGCACAGCGCCGCCCGTAGGGGGAAGGGTAACGGATCAGACGCTTTGTCAACGCCCCTTGGGGAAGGGCATCCATCACCTGCCTAAGATTGCCAAGATTGCGCCCGGCGGCCAAGTCGAAATTACAAAACACACCCGCATCGGCTGTATCTCGCGCATTTTTACAACCCATAGGCAAGTTCATGCCGATTTGCGTCATCCCTCATCCCCCTTCTCGCTGAACGCTTCAGGAAAAGAAGAGCGTGCGACGGCCTCATCAATCAACAGCAAGGCGTCATAGCTTTCGGGGTCAAAAGCCTCTTCAAAGGGCTTCACCTCGCGCCCGAACAACCAGGCCAGACGCCCGGCATCCAGATTGCCGCGCTCAAAGGGCTGATCGCCGAAATGCTCCCACAGGGCGCGCAAAAAGCCCGCATCGGCGCGCCGGTCTGCGGGCCTGCGGTCGCGAAAGCGCTCACGCGCGGTCAGCGGCGTGGCGCCCTTGGCATTGCCGCGCCGAATGACAAATTGGAAATCCGTGCCCGCAAGACGCCCGGGAAAGCCGCGATGTTTGATCATGATAGAGCCCCACATGCGGCAAAGGGGGCCGTGGCCCATCCCGCAGCCGCCTGCGGGATGGATGGATGATATCGTTGCGTCGTCGGCCTAGGCGCCGTCAACGCCACTCGCTGCAGCAACCGCTGCGGCTTCGGGCGAGACACAGAGATCGCCGGACAGGACCAAGCCACCAGGGCAAATGGCCTCGCGATATTTTGTGAAACTGGGCTGAACGCCGATCGGTGCCGGTGGTTCCTGCTGCCCGCAGGCAACAAGCCCGAAAATCGCAGCAAAGCAGAATGCTGATCTTGTTTTGCAAAGCATAGGCCTTCCCCTTTGAATGTTCTTCGTGCCTCATGATTACAACCATGGGCAGAATCAGTATCCAACTTCAGGGGGGTCTTGCGTTGACCTAGGTCGATGTAACGGTTCGCCTTATTGCATTGCGACAAAAGCGGGACAGGCGATGTCGCCTGCCCCCGTTCAACCTTGAAAAGGTTACTTGTATTTACCGGTGATGACCGGCTCGGTCGAAATCGGTTCGGGCTCGACAACGACAAATTCTTCCTGTGCGGGCTGTGCGCAAGCTGCGACAAAGGCCACAAGGCCAATTGCGAGAACGCTCTTGATGCTGTTCGACATGTATTTCTCCTGTCTCTCTTGTCTACGTAAACGGGGGCCACAGGGACGTTGCCCTCTGACCGCCCGAATGGCGAGGTTAAGGTTACTCTGGTGCAACCACCCTCTAGCATAGCTGAATTCTGGGAAAATGAATACGCGCTATTGGCGAACGCTCGCTCATGTGACGCCAAAGCCTCATTCTGACAGCCACCTGAACTGGGTCTGTCAACATCTTGTGTTTGCATTAAAACATCTCCCAGATGCAGGCCCCGCCTTGCACGCTATAGGCCTCGAAAACCTGTGTTACCTCGGGGTCAAACACCCCGAATTCCGACGGCCTGTCAGCCAGTGATATCACGATCCGGCTCGGCATCGGCCCGATCCCCGGAAGCCGCGTCACGGCATAGGTCTGGCACAGATAGTCCATGTCCCCCATGACCGCCTCAAGCGCCGCCTCGCCGCCCGTAAACCCTTCTGCGACAAAGCGAAACCGATAAGTCAGCCCCCCGCCCGGCCGATCCGTCAGCACCTCCTGAAGCCGCGCCTCTAGCCCCGAGGGCAGCGGCAGCGCCTCCTCCTGCGCCGCCGCTGCCTGCTGCGCAAGGCAAAGTGTCAAAACCAGCCTCGCGATCCTCATCTCGCCCTCCGCATCCAGCGCGCACGATTGCCCGGATCCTCAAGCACCGCGGCAATCCTTGCCTCGGCATCGGCCCGGTCAAACCGGCCCTGAACCTCACCGCCCGCAACCACCGCAAGGCCGCTCTCGCCGCGCGTCACCCGCACCGCCGGGGCAAACCCGCGCAGGGCCTGCAAGGCGCGCCACATATCCTGGCGCACCTGATGCGCGAGATACCGTCGCCCGCCCCGTGGCAAAACCGTCGCAACCGCCAGATCAAACCGTACGGGCCAGCGCCGCGCCACGATAAGCGCGCCCTCCTCCTCGATCTCATGCCAGCGATTCCGGCCCATGCCCTGTCCACCCACCCTGTTTCTTCTGGCTCTAAATATCCCGGGGGCTTGGGGGCAGAGCCC
>CBDTZA010000159.1:0-5329 GCA_965364785.1 uncultured Roseovarius sp.
GTCCACATGTAAAGAAAGCTCAACAGTCTGCTTTAGAACTGGCCAAGGAAGGCCTCTAGCACCTCTGGCTCTTCGACATCGGCACCGACGCGCGGATCAAAATCGCGGTTGCCCCAGTTCTGGCCGCCACGAATAAAGAACACCTGCACGCAGGCCTGTCCCTTTTCCAGATGCAGGGCGATAATATCGGCCTCATCCACGGTCCGCGGGTTGATGCCCTGGGCGGTCTGGACCTGGGTCATCGCCTTGATCCGGTCGCGCAGCGCGGCGGCGCGTTCAAATTCCATCGCCTCAGAGGCCTCGGCCATCTGCGCGGCAAGCTTTTCCTGAATCTCGGTGGATTTGCCCGAAAGATAGCGTTCGGCATCGCCGACCTGCGCGCGATACTCGTCTTTGCTGATCTGGCCGACACAGGGCGCGGTGCAGCGCTTGATCTGAAATTGCAGGCAGGGGCGCGTGCGGCTTTCAAACATCGCATCCGTGCAATTGCGCAGCTGAAACACGCGTTGCAATTGGGCCAGCGTGCGATTGACCGCACCGGCGCTGGCGAAGGGGCCGTAATAGGCACCCTTTTCGCGCTTGGCACCGCGATGCTTTTTGATCATCGGAAAGTCATGGGTGGTGACAAGGATGTTTGGAAAGCTTTTATCGTCGCGTAACAGCACATTGTAACGCGGCTTGAGTTGCTTGATCAGGTTCTGTTCCAGCAACAGCGCCTCGGTCTCGGTGGCGGTGGTCAGGAACATCATCGTCGCGGTCTCAGATATCATTCGCGCGATCCGCCCGGTATGCCCTGTGGGCCGGGCATAACTCGACACCCGTGCCCGAAGGTTGCGCGCCTTGCCTACATAAAGCACCCGCGCCTGCGCATCGAGCATGCGGTACACCCCCGGCGAGGCATCAAGCGTGCGCAGATAATCGCGGATCACCTCATGGCCGGTTTTACGCGGTATTTCCTGATCAGGGTCGGGCATGGATATTCACATATGATTCTTTGGATGTGCTGCAATGATACGGGACCGAGGGCAAGAGGGAAGCTTTCCACCATTCCTATGGATAACTCTGTAGATAAGTTTCAGGGAACCGGAAATTTCTGTTGGATTTGGCAGCTTTCGCCGATTTGCCTAAAAATTAGGCGATTTCCCAATGCCTTGAATTTATTAATGAAAATAATAAGCCTCACGCAAAATACTGAAAACATTAGGATTTTTGTAACACTTTGATGACGGCTCCGTGAGCGGTGCAAAACTTTTGTCGGCATGGCGCGTCGGCTATTCAACCCCAAGCACATCCGGGGTCTGCCAGCCAAGGTGCTGACCGCCATCCACACAGAGCAATTGACCCGTCACAGAGGGTGCCGAGAGGAAATAGACAAGCGCGCCGGTGATGTCGCTGGAATTGGCGCCACGGCCCATGATCGTGGCCTGCCTCTGGTTCTGGAAATGGCCATCGCTCTGGCGGTGACCCTGAAGGGTGGGGCCGGGGCCGATGGCATTGACGCGCAATTTCGGGGCAAGCGCCTGTGCGGCGGTTTGGGTAAAGGCCCAAAGCCCCATCTTGGCGATGGTGTAGGTCATGAACTCTGGTGTCAGCTTGCGCACGCGCTGATCAATCATGTTGATTACCAGGCCTTGCGCGACGGGTTCGCCGTTTTCATCCATCACCGGAGCCGGGATATCGCGCGCCACGCCTTGGGTCAGAACAAAGGGCGCGCGCAGGTTGCTTTCGATATGCCGGTCCCAGCTTGCGCGCGTGGCGCTTTCAAGGGTGTCATATTCAAAGATCGAGGCGTTGTTAATCAGCGTTGTGATCGGTCCACCAAGCGCGTCTGCGGCTCTGCCCACAAGCGGTGTGACCTGACCCTCATCAAGCAAATCGGCCTGAAGCGCGACTGCGTTACGCCCCATGGCGCGGATCTCATTCACAACCTCTTGCGCCGCCTCTACCGAGCTTGCGTAATGCACCGCGACGTCATGGCCCTGCCGCGCCAGTTCAAGCGCCATAGCCCGGCCCAATCGTTTTCCGGCGCCCGTTACCAATGCCCGTGTCATGCCCTGCCTCCGGTTAGATCAACACAATCGTGACATAGACCAGATAAGTCGAGGTCAAGGCAATGCCCCAGAGCCGTCCGATATCCAGCCGGAAAAACACAAACGGGATCAACGCAAGCGAGGCGCCAAGCATGACCCAAAGGTCAAACTTCAGAAACTCGGGGTCCACCGGAATGTTGCCGATAAGGCTGGAAACCCCGATGATGGCCAGAAGGTTGAACATGTTCGAACCGATCACATTGCCAAGCGCCACATCGGCCTGCTTACGCAGCGCCGCCATCACTGTGGTCGCCAGTTCGGGCAGTGAGGTGCCGACCGCCACCAGCGTCAGGCCGATCACGGAATCGCTGATGCCATAGCGTTGGGCGATGATCGAGGCGTTATCGACCAGGATATCCGCCCCAAGCGGCAGGCCGATCAGGCCGAGCACCAGAAAGGTGATGATCTGCCACCATGGCATATCGGGGTCTGCGCCTTCGAGGTCTTCGATCCCATCCAGTTCGGCGCGGGCCTTGCTCGCGGCGTCGCGCCGGTGATTGCGGGCATCGCGAAAGGCATCGGCCAGCATCAGGCCAAGCGCGCCCAAAAGCACCGCCGCCGAGAGCATGTCAAACTCGCCCCGAAACGCCAGGGCGATGAAAAGCACGCTGGTCAGAAGCATCTGGATATAGGATTTCGAGCATCTGCATCCGCTGGTATGCATAACCGACATCATCGCCGGTATGCCCAGCACCAACAGGATATTTGCAGTGTTCGACCCGACAACATTGCCAAGCGCCAGGCCGGGTTTGTTTACAAGGATGGCATTGATGGAAACCAAAAGTTCTGGTGCCGAGGTGCCGAAGGCCACGATCGTCAGGCTGACGATCAGCGCGGGAATACCCACCCGAAGGCTAAGGTTGACCGCCCCCTTGACCAAGGCATCGCCCGCAAGCAGCAAGATCACCAGGCCAAGCCCGGACAAAACCCATGGCATCATTTACGCTTATCCTTCTGGCAGGAACAGGGGCCCTTGCCGATCCGGTAGCGGCCACAGCTTTTGCATTTGGCCTGCGCCAGGCGTGTTTGCCCCGGAAACCGCAATTTGCCAAACATCGCCATTACGCCCATGCCGACCAGAAACAATACGACAATCTTGACCACCATCTCAGAGACCAAACCGGGCATAGCTGGCCCGGTCCTCGATTGCGGTCATGGCGTCCTGGGCGATTTCGGCGCCGAACCTCTGAAACAACCCGCGTTTGCGGCCATAACGGGCAAGGCGCACCTTGTCGCCGTAAAGCTCTTTCAGTTTCGGCACCAGATGCCCGATGCCATCCGCAAGCCCAAGATCAATCGCACGCTGGCCAAGCCAGAATTCACCGGTGAAAATATCCGGATTATCGGCAAGTTTGTCTGCGCGCCGCGTTTTGACATGGGCGACAAACGCCTCGTGGATATCTTCCAGAATGCCCTTGAGGCGGGTCACATCCTCGGGTTTTTCGGGCATGAACGGATCAAGCATGCTTTTGGATGTGCCAGAGGTATAAACCCTCCGCTCAATCCCCTGGCGCGACAACAGAACCTGCGCGCCGAACCCGGCAGAGATCACCCCGATCGAGCCCAGAACCGACGACGCATCGGCCCAGATATCATCGGCGGCCACGGCAAGCCAATAGCCGCCAGAGGCCGCGACATCCTCGACAAAGGCATGCACGGGAATGTCTTTTTCATCTGCCAGCCTGCGAATGCGCGCGGCAATCAGCGAGGATTGCACCGGCGAGCCGCCCGGCGAGTTGATCACAAGCGCCACCGCGGCGGGCTTGCCCTTGCGGAACGCTTTTTCAATCACCGGGCCAAGGGCCTCGTCGTTCAACTGGCTACGCCCGCCGGCCCCGATGGTGCCGGCAAGGCGGATGACCGCGACCAAGGGTTTGCGGTTCAGAAAGGGGATCAAATGTTTCATATCGCCCGATGTAGAGTGCCGGGACGTGACAAACAAGACGGGCGGCGCAAACGGGGTGGCCCCCCCCCGAGAAAATTAGGCTCGGGCAGGGTAAAAAGGTCACGTTCTCAGGGTCAGGATTTGATCCGATACCCGGTTTTGAAGATCAACCAGACCGCGCCGAGGCAGAGTGCGAAAAACACCGCGATTGCCGCAAGGCTATAGCCGATGGCCACATCCGCCGTACCAAAGAACGACCAGCGAAAGCCCGAGATCAGATAGACCACCGGGTTGAACAGGGTCACCGTCTGCCATGCCGGGGGCAGCATCGAGATCGAATAGAAAGACCCGCCCAGAAACACCAGCGGCGTGATCACCAGAAGCGGGATCAGCTGAAGTTGTTGAAAGTTCTCGGCCCAGATGCCGATGATGAACCCGAACAGCGAAAACGACACACAGATCATCACCAGAAAGGCCAGCATCGCGACCGGGTGCTGAATGTCGAGATCGACAAAGAATTGCGCGGTGACAAGGATCACGACGCCGATCATCAACGCCTTGGTCGCCGCCGCGCCGACATAGCCGATCACGATCTCAAGGAAATTGATCGGCGCCGACAGAAGCTCGAATATCGTGCCGATGAATTTCGGGAAATAGATGCCGAAAGAGGCATTGCTGATGGCCTGGGTCATCACGCTTAGCATGATAAGGCCGGGCACGATGAACGCGCCATAGGCCACGCCTTCGACCTGATCTATCCGGCTTCCGATGGCGGCGCCGAAGACCACGAAATAAAGCGAGGTCGAGATGACAGGCGACAGCAGGCTTTCCATGATCGTGCGAAAGAACCGCTTCATTTCATAGACATAAATCGCCCAGATTGCGTGCAGGTTCATGGTGTATCCTCATGCACAAGCCCGACGAAAATTTCTTCGAGGCTGCTTTGACGGGTTTCGATATCGCGCAGCGATAGCCCCTCTTTGGCAAGCGCCTGAAGCAGGCGGGTGATGCCGGTGCCATCGCCGCGGGTGTCGTAATGGTATTTCAGCGCCTGACCGTCGTCGGCCAGTTCAAGTTCGTAATCCTGCAAGGTGGCAGGCACCTGATCAAGCGGTTCCGAGAGGTCAATGCGCAGGGTCTTGCGGCCCATGCGGCGCATCAGGTCGGCCTTGTTCTCGACCAACAGGATCTCGCCCTTGTTGATCACGGCGATGCGGTCGGCGATGGCCTCGGCCTCTTCGATGTAATGGGTGGTCAGGATGATGGTCACGCCTTGGGCCTTGAGGCCCTCGACCACCTGCCACATGTCGCGGCGCAATTCGACGTCAACACCGGCGGTCGGCTCGTCCAGAAA
>CBDTZA010000160.1:0-5324 GCA_965364785.1 uncultured Roseovarius sp.
AACGTGGGGCAGTGCCATCAGCTTTTCAAGGGGTTCGGGGCCAAGATCGGTCTCGATCTGCGCCTGCAGCGCCTCTTGCCCCGCCGCAGCATTGCGCAGGATAAGATCGCGCAGGCGGGCATGCGGTGCCTCAAGGCACTCCATCCGCTCGACCCGTGGTTCGAACACTTCCAGCACTGAGGGGCATGAAATCAGCGTGGCCAGGATAACCGCCTCGCGCATATGCGTTTCGCCGTAATCGCCCGAGGCCGCCAGAAGCGAAGATTTGGTGCTGGCGCGCGCGGTCGGGGGCGGTGGCCATTTGCCCGCTTTGAAGCGTGGCGCGTTGGGCGCGTTTCGGCGCGGATTGAACAATTGCCAGCGCAGATCCTTGATCGCCTGTCCATAATGACCCCGGATCGACGGGTCGCGGATCAGTTTTATCTTTTCGCGCAACACCTTATCAAACGCCGCCTTGCGCTCGGGGCTGTCGAAATCGCGGCCGTCCGTCTCGCGTTGCCACAAAAGCTTAACCATCGGCATGGCCTTATCCAGCAGCGCCTGCACCGCCCCCGGCCCGTCCGAGCGTAACAGGTCATCCGGGTCCTTGCCCTCGGGCATAAGCGCAAAGCGCAGCGATTTCCCGGCCTCCAGCAACGGCAGAGCAAGGTCAACCACCCGGTAGGCGGCATTCAGCCCCGCCTTGTCGCCATCAAGCGCGATGATCGGCTCGGGCGAGACCCGCCAGAGCATCTGAAGCTGATGTTCGGTCACCGCCGTGCCAAGCGGCGCCACCGCCCCGCCAAACCCCGCCGCGACAAGCGCGATCACATCCATATAGCCCTCGGCCACAATAAGCGGCTGACCCTTGCCCGCCGCCTCGCGGGCGGGGGCGTGGTTGTAGAGCGTATGGGATTTGTCAAACAGCTCGGTCTGCGGCGAATTGAGGTATTTGGCGTTGTCATTGGGGTCCATCGCCCGCCCGCCAAAGGCAATACAGCGCCCGCGCGCATCGCGGATCGGAAACATGATCCGGTTGCGAAACGTATCATAAGGCTTGCCGCCCTTCTGGCTGGCCTTGGCCAGACCACAGGCCAGGATCATCTCTTCGCTCACGGCCTTGGCCGTCAGGTGATCCCACAGCCCCTGCCAGGTGTCCGGCGCAAAGCCGACCTCAAAGCGCGCCTGCGTCTCTTCGCTAAGCTTGCGCCCCTCAAGATAAGTGCGCGCCGCCGCCCCGGCCCCGGTGCGCAGTTGCAGGGTGAAAAACTTGACCGCAAGATCCATGACCGTGACCAATTCGGTGCGCCGGTCGGCCTTGGCCTGGGCCTGGGGGTCGCGCTCGGGCATCTGCATGCCGGCCTCGGTGGCCAGGATCTTGACCGCCTCGATGAAATCGACGTTCTCGCTTTCGCGCACAAAGGAAATCGCATCGCCCTTGGCGTGACAGCCAAAGCAATAGTAAAACCCCTTGCGGTCATCGACATGGAAAGACGCGGACTTTTCCTGATGAAAGGGGCATGGCGCCCACATGTCGCCCTTGCCCTGATTGGACTTGCGCGTGTCCCACATCACCTTGCGACCGACCACCTGACTAAGCGAGATGCGGCTTTGCAATTCTTCCAGAAATCCGGGTGGCAGGCTCATACCCTATATATCGGGCTCAAGCGCGCCGCTGTCCAGTGGGCGCGGGTGATTTCGCTGGGGATAAGGTCGGGTGCTACGCGCTATTGCGCAAGGCAAGCCGCGACATAGGCCTCGGAGACGCCATCGCCAAGCTGCTCGTCGGAGAGGGAATAGACCCAATCGACCAGCGGCTGAACGGCGGGCTGATAGCGGGCCTTGTCGCCGGTATAGTCGGCACTGATCGTCTTGATCGCCTCGGGCGCGTCCAAGTCGGCACTGCGCGCCTCGACTGCGGCCTGCACGATATCGCCAGAGGTGACGCACATCGGGTTCTCTGCCTGCGCAGTCATCGGCAGGGTAAGAAAGGTGACAATCAGGGCAAGACGGCGCATGGGGGCCTCGTGAGCAATAGGAAACGTTGCCCTTAACCTAGTATAATCGCCCGGCAATGTAAGGGGGTCGGCGCGGGGAAAATTGCGCGCGCCGCCCCCCCAGAGCCGCTATTGCAGGGCCACAACCCGGCCCATGGCGATTTTTACCTCATGCACAAGCGTTCGGGCCATCGAGCGGAACACCATGATCTGAAACGCCTCATCGCCAAGCCGGGTGATCGAGGCGGCCATATGCGCACAGTCGCTGCGTGCGGTGTGCCCGCGCTTGAATTTCTCGGGGCGCAGATCAAGCGGCGTGAGGCGTGCAAGCACATCGCGCGCGCCCTGCCCTTCAAGGCACAGAACCGCCCAGCCGTCCGACTGATCGCTCAGCGCGGCAAATCGTGCCAGCCCGACATCGGGTGCGGGGCCGATCAGCAAGATCATCCGTTGACCAAACCAAAGCGCGCGCGCGTCGCGCCGCCCGGTCATCCGCCCCGCGCCCGGCGCGGCCATGCCATGGGCGGCCTTCAGCGCATCGGACAGGGCCTTATCCTGCCCGAGGTAGGGCGCGATTGCGGTCATATGGTCTGGTGTGTCCTCCGTCAGGGACAACGGTCCGACACGCACAGGTAAAAGCCCCGCACAGGGGGTCTGGGCCTTCAAATCAACCACGCAACCGCCCTCCGCCCTGATCAAACTGCACCGGGTCCAGCACCTCGCAAAGCGTGTCAGAGCCGCGCAGATGATCCACCATACGCACCCTCTCGCCAATCCGCGCGCGGCCACCCTTCAAAAACCCAAGGCCAATGACATGGCCCAAAGTCGGCGAAAAACAGGCCGAGGTGACATAGCCCTGATCATGCGTGCGTGTCGCCGGATCGCCTGCGTTGAACAGATGCGCGCCTGCCAGTATCTCTTTGACGGCCCCCACGGGTTTGAGCGCCACAAGCTGTTCACGGTTCTCGTCAACAAGGCCGGGGCGCGCGGCCGCCGCCTTGCCGATACAATCCTTTCTGGCGCTGATCATCCGCTGCATGCCGATGTCAAAGGCGGTGGTGCGCCCGTGAATTTCCGCGTGGGTGATAAAGCCCTTCTCGATGCGCAACACATTGAGCGCCTCCATCCCGTAAGCGCCACCCTCCATCGTCTCGGCCCGCGCCACCAGCTCGGCAAAAAGCGCGGCGCCATAACGGGCAGGCACGGCGATCTCATAGGCATGCTCGCCCGAGAACGAAATCCGGAACAGGCGCGCGCCAATACCGCCAACATTGACCGCGCCACAGGCCATATAGGCAAACGTTGCATCCTCGATTGGCGCATCCAGAAGTGCATTCAAAAGGTCGCGCGATTTCGGCCCGGCCACGGCAAACTGCGCCCAGGTTTCGGTAACCGAGGCAAGCCGCACATCAAGATCGGGGCGCAGCCCCTGATGCACGAATTCCAGATGGCGCATCACCTGCCCCGCCGCCGCAGTGGTGGTGGTGATCAGATAGTGATGCTCGGCGAGACGCGCAGATGTGCCGTCATCCATTACATGACCGTCTTCGCGCAACATGAGGCCATAGCGCACCCGCCCAACCGGCAGGCTCGACATCATATTTGTATAGACAAAATCCAGAAACGCCCCCGCATCCGGCCCCTGAATATCAATCTTGCCAAGGGTCGAGACATCGCAGATCCCGACCGCATGGCGCACCATATTCACCTCGCGGTCACAGGATTGGCGCCAATGGGTTTCACCGCTCTGCGGGAAATAGCTGGGCCGATACCAAAGCCCCGCCTCGATCATCGGCGCGCGCCTTTGCTGCGTCTCGGCGTGCGATGTGGTGTGGCGCTCGGGCGCAAAACCCTTGCCGCTTGCCCCCGCCCCCATGGCGGCAATCGGCACCGGCACGTAGGGCGGGCGATAGGTGGTCGTGCCCGTCTCGGGGATGCCGCGCCCGGTCGCCTCGGCCAGCACTGCAAGGGCGGTCACGTTGGAATTCTTGCCCTGATCGGGCGCCATGCCCTGGGTCGTGTAACGCTTCATATGCTCGACCGAGCGAAAGTTTTCGGCGGCGGCCTGTTCGATATCCTTGACCGTGACGTCATTTTGAAAATCAAGCCAGGCCCGCCCGCGCCCGGGCACCTGCCAGAGCGGAAATATGTCATAGGGCGCATCCTCGGCCATCGGCACAGTGACCTCAGACACCTTAAGCCCCAGATCGCGCGCGGCGCCTTGCCCGGCCCGCATGCCCGCACGCAGGCAGGCGCGGGTCGAAAATTCACCCACTGCGGCCCCGGCCGCCACCAGCCCCGGCACCGCATCCTCGGGCGGCAAAAACGCCAGCAGATCGGCATTCCAGCGCGGGCGCGCATTCATATGACAGGCCAGATGCACGCTTGGGTTCCAGCCGCCAGAGACAGCAAGGCAATCGGCCCTGATCCGGTCCTCACCCTTGGCGGTGCGGAGCGTGACAGATTCAAGCGCGCGCCGCCCTTGCGTACCACAGACCTCAGCGCCGGGATAAAACGGCACATCCAGATCGCAACTCGCGTAATGGCGCGAATCCACCAAAGCGGCCACATGCACGCCCGCCTCAAGCAGATCGGCGGCGGTGCGATGAGCGCTGTTGTTGTTGCAAAAGACCACCACGCTCTGGCCCGGGGCCACGTCCCAGCGGTTGACATAGGCGCGCACCGCCCCCGCCATCATCACGCCGGGGCGGTCATTATTGGCAAACGCAATGGGGCGCTCAAGCGCACCTGCCGCCAGCACCGCACGTCGCGCCACGATCCGCCAGAACGTACCACAAGCCGCGCCGGGGCCGCGCACAACATCATGGGGCAGCGTCTCAAGCGCTGCGTAGGTGCCCTGATCATAGGCGCCGGTAATGGCCGTACGCGTCATCACCCGCACATTGGGCATGGCCGCCAGCTCTGCCGCCATTTCCTTGACCCAAAGCGCGCCGACCACGCCATCAACCTCAATCGTCTCGGCCAACAGCCGCCCGCCGGGCGTTGTGTCTTCATCGGCGAGAATAACATCAGCCCCGGCCTTCGCGGCGGCATAGGCCGCCATAAGCCCGGTCGGCCCCGCGCCAATCACCAACAGATCGCAATGCGCAAAAGCGCGCTCATAACGGTCGCCGTCCGGCGCGCCCGACAAGGCCCCAAGGCCAGCGGCACGCCGAATAAGCGGCTCATAAACCCGCTCCCAAAAGCGGCGCGGCCACATGAAGGTCTTGTAATAGAACCCGGCGCCCAGGAATGGCGCGGCCAGATCATTGAGCGCCAGCACATCAAACCCAAGCGTTGGCCAGCGGTTCTGGCTGCGCGCCCATAACCCCTCTCGCAATTCCACCG
>CBDTZA010000161.1:0-5293 GCA_965364785.1 uncultured Roseovarius sp.
GAGATCAAGCTTATGGGGGGCAAGTGCAAAGGCGTCTTGCGCGGCGTGCTTGAACGCTACGTTCCGCGCCCGCTCTGGGATAGACCCAAGATGGGCTTTGGCGTGCCGACGGCGGTTTGGCTGCGCGGCCCGCTGTTCGAGCTCGCCTCGGACCTCTTCAGCCGCGAGACGCTGCGAAGCACGGGCATCCTCGACGAGGACCGGGTGATAGCGATCTGGCAAGAGTTCCAGAAGAATCCCAACCTCAGGCCCAAGATCGTCTGGACGCTGTTTGTGACCCAGCTTTTCCTCGTCCGGGCAACCGCCGGATAGATCGGTGACGGTTTTCGATTGAAACGCTGGCCGAACCGCCCCGGGTTGCCAGATATCGTGCAAACCAGCTTTGGCCCTTTCGTGGAGCGGTTTGGGCATCGCCCCCAAAGCCAATCACGTCTCGCCAACGCCACCAAACCCCAGATAGCCAAAGCAGTGAAACGCATTGGTGCCGGTTTGAATGCGGGCGATTACAATAGGAAGGTCAGACATTTACAGGTCTTTTCAAAGGTCACCCACCTATCAGGCGCGGAACAATGAGGGTGAGCGCCGGGATCAGCAGGATCAGGGCCACACGAATGATCTCGGCGCCAAAGAACGGCATCACACCGCGAAACACGGTGGACATCGGCGTGTCCTTGGACAGCGAAGAGATGATAAAAACGTTCAGGCCAACGGGCGGCGTGATCAGGCCAAGTTCGACCACGATTAGGGCCAGTATCCCGAACCAGATCTTGAGGCTGTCGGTATCAAGCCCAAAGGCCGATGTGTCCGGCGTGGCATAGTCGCCGCCATTCAGCGCAATCAGAGTGGGCCAGAAGAACGGCACCACCACAAGGATCATTGCGAGGCTTTCCATGAAACAGCCGAGGATGATGAAGATCACCAGCATGAGGATCAGGATCAACATCGGGTCCATACCACTATTGGCGGCCCATTCGGACAGGGCCTGCGGCAGGGTAGTGCGGGTGAAAAAGCCTTTCAGAACCTCGGCGCCAAACAGGATCAGATAGATCATGCCGCTTGTAATCGCCGTGGCGCGAATGGCGCGCAAAAGGCCTCCCATATCAAGCCCCTCACCGGTCAGGCGGCGCAGGGCAAAGCCATAAACGGCAACGACAAAGACACCGATGCTGGCCGCCGGGGTGGGGGTGAAAAGACCAAAGCCAAGGCCAAGAATGATTGCCCCAAAGATGATCAGAACCGGCAAAAGGCGACGAATCGCCAGACGCCGCGCCGCAGGGTCCATTGTTTTGGGCTCGGGCGCCAATGACGGATCAAGGCGCACCTGAATGGCGATGACAGCGATAAAGCCCAGCATCGCAAGCACCCCTGGAAGGATCGCCGCCCGAAACATCTGAAGGATCGACCCTTCGACGATGATCGCATAGATGACCAGCGCCACAGAGGGTGGGATCAGAATGCCTAGGGTGCCACCGGCGGCAAGCGCGCCTGAGGCAAGGCGCGGTGAATAGCCAAGCGCGCGCAGTTCCGGCAGGGCGACCTTGCCCATCGTGGCCGCAGTGGCCAGAGACGAGCCGCAAACCGCCCCGAACCCGCCACAGGCCGCCACAGCCGCCATTGCGACGCCGCCGCGCAGGCGCGACATCAGCGCCTCAAGCCCCTTGAACAGATCGCTCGACAACCGTGCCTCGGCGGCGATGTAGCCCATGAGGACAAACAGCGGTACGACCGAGAGGTCGTAATTTGCGACATTCTCCCACAACAGGCTTTTGAATTGCTTGAGATAGGGCACAAAGCGGACGTAGCTTACGGTTTCGCTCAGCACCCAGGTGCCGCCGATGCCGACCGCGATCATCGCGATGCCAACAGGCATGCGCAGGATCAACAGGCCGAACAGGACCATCAACCCGAGGACGCCAATGGTGATGGGATCAAGCATCCTGTGCGCCGCCTGCAAGCTGCGAAGCGGCGACAAGCGCCCAAAGGATCATCGAGCCAAGCCCCGGCAGGTAGAACGGCCAAACGGCCCAGCCCAGCACGCTTGTCACCGCCCCATCAGAGCGCGCCTCAAGCAGGCCGAACACCATCCAATAGGCGAGGAAAAGGGCGATGGCCGCGGTGAGGATCAGCCACAGCTTGTCAAAGCCACGCTGCATCCGCTGTGGAAGCCGGTCCATGAAAAGCTCGACCGCCACATGACCGCGTTGCGCCTGACAATAAGGGAAAAACATCAGGGCAACGCCGCTGATCGCCAGCTGTACGAAATCCTCATAGCCCGGCAAGCCCGACACATCGGCGCCGAACATGCCGGCGATACGGTCAAGAATGAACGCGGATGTGTTCGTGGTTGTGACGGCGACGATGCTCAGCAGTATGACACCGCCAAGCACGGCAAAGCCATCTGCCAGTCGTCTTATCATGACGGTCATGGCCCAATCCCCCTATTGGAAGCTGCGCAAGAAGAGAGGCGCGCACGGCTCTCTTGCTGATCGGTCTAGTGGCTTGATTTCGCCGCAGCCACAGCCGCGCGCGCCTTATCGACAAGCCCGGTCCCATCAATGCCCTTGGCCGTCACGTCGTCGATCCAGCGCTGAACAACGGTTTCATTGATCGCGTTGAACTTGGCGGCCTCAATCTCGGACAAGACGATGCGTTCGACATTCGCCTTGGCAAGCGCGTCAACACCGCTCTGTTCGAACCCTTCCCACATGGTGCCGATCTTGACCGCGACATTGGTGCCGGAATTGTTGTCGATGATGGTCTTAAGGTCATCGGGCAGGGCCTCATAGGCGTCCTTGTTCATGGCGAGCATAAAGACGGACGTGCCAAAGCGATCGCCGTCCGGCAATTCGGTGGTGAATTTGTCCAGCTCCTGAAGCTTGAGCGCCGGTACGATTTCAAGCGTGGTCAGCGCGCCATCGACGACACCCTTTGACATCGCTTCGGGCAGGGCCGGTACCGGAAGGCCAACCGGCTCGGCGCCCATGCCCTCAATGACCCAAGCGCCGGTGCGGCTGGGCGTGCGGAGTTTCATTCCTGCAACATCGTCGAATGAGCGAACCGGTTTGGTCGCGGAATGGATCAGGTTACCGTCATGGCTATGCAGAAACAGAACGTGGATATCTTCAAAGTCCTCGGCCAGAAGATCAAGCGAGGCGTTCAGCGCAATCGTCGTGTCGGTTGCCGATCCGGCGTGAACCAGCGGAAGTTCAAAGACCTCGCTGCGCGGGAAAACACCTGGCGTATATCCAAGGAGGGTCCAGACGATATCGGCGGTGCCGTCCCGTACCTGTCCGTATAGTTCGCCCGGTTTGCCGCCCATGGACATGGAGGGGAATATCTCGATTGCGATGCGCCCGCCGCTTTCGGTTTGGATCTTGTCGGCCCAGGGTCGCATCATGACCTTATGGGCATTCGCCACAGGCGGCAGAAAGTGATGCATCGTCAGAGTCACCTCCTGCGCGAACGCAGCAGTCATGGATAAGGCTGCGGCTGTGATCGAGCCGAGCAGAGTGGTCTTAAGCGTCATGGTTTCTTCCTCCCATTAGAAGTATTACTGACTTGGGCGATAGGAATGCTGTTGAAATACAAGGCACCCGGCCGGCCCCAAGGCAACGGGCAACGCGCGCAGGGATCATTTGACCGGCCCGCCCATTGCTGTCACCTGCTGGCAAATCTCTACCCCTGCCGAAAGTGCCCGACCCGTGGTGACCGCCATTTGTGGCAGGATCATCCATTCCAGCGCCCAGGCACTGCCTGATCGTTCCTGTTCGTGAACCAGCGCCTGATGCATGCCCGAAAGTTGCACCGCGTTGAACCGCGCGAGTGTGATCAGAAGTTCGGCCAGTATCGGGTTTTGCTTATGCGGCATCGCTGATGACCCACCGCCACCAGAAACAGTGATTTCGTCCAGGCCCTGTTGCGCCATAAGACAGATATCCTGTCCCATCTTGCCAAGCGTGCCACTGATCAGCGACAAAAGCCCGGCATATTCGGCCAACCCGTCGCGCATCGCGTGCCATGCTCGGTCGGGGCAGTGCAGCGCCAGATCATCGGCAATCGCGCGCACCATTGCCGCGCCTTTGCCCACCATCTCTTGCCGGTCGCCCGCTGCGCCACCAAGTTGCACCCGCTCGACGCGCGGGCGCATCTGCGCCAGCCGCGCGCGGTGCTCGGTCAGCGGCACCTGCCATGTGGCAACCCGGTCGCCGACGGTGATCGGCATGGCGGCTTGCGTCCGTGTGCGCCCCATCAACGGCTGCGCGCCAAAGGTCGAGACCAGCCGCCCAAGGCCTTTGTCCAGCGCCTCAAGCCGCGCCAACAACAGCGCATTCATCTCCTTGATCGTCAGCGCCTGCGCCGTGTCCATAACATCTTGCGAGGTGGTGCCCTTGTGAATGGCCGGGGCAAGCGACGGGTCCGCCGCGCGCAGCTGTGCCACAAGAGCGGGCACCGGCAACCCGTCCCGCGCCGTCCCGATCCGCAGGTTCGCGATGTCCAGGTCAAACCCGGCAATCAGGTCTGCGGCATTGGTCGCCATATCGGCCCCAACCACGCCGACCTTGCCAAGAGCGCGCGAATAGGCGGCTTCGAAGACGAGCATATGCGCAAGCTGGCGATCAGCCGACCAGATGGTACAGGCCGCGTCATCCGCGAACAAGCCGCCAAGCCAGGGATGATCGAAAACGCCAATCATTCCAGCGCCTTCAAAAGGCTCGAAATCTCATCTGCCACCACTTCGGGCGCCTCGATACAGGGCAGGTGGCCAACATCGTCGATCATGGTCAGCGTGGCACCGGGGATCATCTCGGCAAGGGCCGTGACCAAGTCCGGCGGCGTCGCCAGATCCTCGGTGCCGCCGATACAGGTGGTCGGTACAGTGATTTCACGGGTCGTTCCTGTCAGATCCGCATCGCGAATGGCGGCGCAGGTTGCGGCGTATCCGATGGCCGTCGTGCGTGTCAGCATGTTGCGATATCCCGCCAGCTCGGCGGGCATGGTGGTGCGGAACGAGGTCGAAAACCACCGTTCAAGGATCGCCTCGGCCATGGCGCCCAATCCAGCGCTTTCGACGGTTGCGATGCGCGCATTCCATCCTTCGGTATCGCCGATCTTGGCCCCGGTGTTGCAGAGTACCAACCCAGCCACCAGATCAGGCCGTTCAGCGACCAGGGCCTGTGCGATCAGGCCACCGACCGAGACCCCGCAGATCAGAGCGCCAGACAGGCCAAGATGATCCATAAGATCGGCCACATCGCGCGCCAGCCCGGCAATGCTGATCTGGCCCGCATCGCTA
>CBDTZA010000162.1:0-5268 GCA_965364785.1 uncultured Roseovarius sp.
AGCCGAAAACTCTAACCATAAACGACGACGTTTTCAGGGATCACATCAGTGGCTTAAACGAGCACTTGGGGCGGCACAAAATCGCGACAGGTCCAATACTGGATCGTCCGAGAAAATAGTCTCGGATTTCCTAACCTTTTTTCCGCTTCCTATATCGCTTTTTCTACAATGAAAGTAATGGCCTGCCGCGATTTACGCGACAGGTCCGTTTCATATTTGCTCCCACTACGCGGAATGCGTCACCAGATTGGTGCAGCTTTTTTTGTTGCCGGATCAGGCAAGAAGGCTGAACAAGACGGCGATTTCCGTGATTTGCTGTGTTGCGCCAAGGATATCGCCGGTCTGTCCGCCAATTTTTGCGCGCGCAACCGCCCCAACGGCAAGCGCGGCAAACCCGGCACAAAGTGCCGCCGTGACACCCGCATCGCCGAGCAAGGCAATCCCAAGCCCGCCCCCGAGCACCAGCGCAAGCGCTGCGGTCACCGGCGCGACGCGCCCCACGCGGTGCGACAGGCCGCTATCGCGCGCATGCGGCAGGGCCGCCATCAGCGCTGGCATCATCGCGCGCGACAGGGTGGCTGCGGCGATCAGAGCGCTCACCGCCACCGCAGGGCCGGATTGAAACAACAGCCAGAATGCGCACCACCGCGCCCCAAGCGACAGGATCAGCGCCAGCACGCCATAGCTGCCGATATGGCTGTCTTTCATGATCTCAAGGCGTTTCTGCCAGTCCCAGCCGCCCCAAAGCCCGTCTGCGGTATCCGCCAGCCCATCCTCATGCATCGCCCCGCTGAGCACGATCAGCAGGCTAAGCGCCACCAGCGCCGCCATGGGTGCGGGCAGGCCGATCCACTGCGCCAAAAGCCCGCCAAGCGCGGCCAGAGCGCCAAGCACCACGCCGACCAAAGGATAGGCCCAGGCCGCCTGCGCGCTGCGGGTATAGGCGCGGACCGGCACTGGCAAACGGCTGAGCAAGCTCAGCGCCAGTGGCAAATCCACGGGTCGGATCAGGCTCTTGTCGTTTTCCGTCATGGGCGTGCCCTTTTTCGGCTGGGGCCTCGGCTGGCCCTGCGATACACAGGGGGCGAATAACATGCAATGAGGGTCTTATGCCCCTGAATTTCTCAACTCTCGCTGAATTTTCGCTCCTGTTACAGGATTTGCCCACACCGGACGGCGAGGCCATCGCAGCGGCGCGTGCGCGTGATGGACAGCTGACCAAACCGCCGGGCGCGCTTGGGCGGCTTGAGGATCTGGCGCTTTGGTATTGTGGCTGGCGCGGTGATGCGCGGGCAAAGGTAGAGCGCCCGCAAGTGATTGTCTTTGCAGGAAATCACGGGGTTACGGCGCAAGGCATTTCCGCCTTTCCCGCCGAAGTCACGGCCCAGATGGTGGCGAATTTCCAGAACGGTGGCGCGGCTGTGAACCAACTGGCCGGGGCCGTGGGGGCCAAAATGGATGTGCATGCCCTCGCGCTTGACACCCCGACGCAGGACATGACCATGGGCCCGGCTATGTCCGAGATCGAATTTTTGAGCGCCCTCAAAACCGGGTGGGACGCGGTGGATTCTGACACCGACTTGTTGGTGGTAGGCGAGATGGGGATCGGCAATACCACCAGTGCGGCGGCGATTGCCCTGGCGCTGTTTGGCGGTGACGCCGCAGGCTGGATCGGGCGCGGCACCGGGCTTGCGCCCGAGGCGATGGGCCACAAGGCCGATGTCGTGGCGCGCGCTGTCGCGGCCAATCCGGGCGCGCAGCAGAACGGGCTAGAGGCGCTGCGCTGTCTTGGCGGGCGCGAACTGGCGGCGATGGCGGGGGCGATGTTGCGCGCAAGGACCCTGTCTATCCCTTTGATTTTGGACGGCTTTATCTGCACCGCTGCCGCCGCCTGTTTAGAGGCTGCCGCCCCCGGCGCGCTTGATCACGCGGTGGCGGGCCATGTCAGCGCCGAGCCGGGGCATGTCAAACTTCTGACGCATCTTGGCAAAGAGCCGATCCTGTCGCTTGGCATGCGCCTTGGCGAAGGCTCGGGCGGGGCGCTTGCCATTGGCGTCCTCAAGGGCGCGCTGGCCTGTCATTCGGGCATGGCGAGCTTTGCCGAGGCGGGCGTCTCAACGGGCTAAGCACGCGCCAAAACAGCGCGCTTGCCTCTCTTGACCCTTCGGGGCGCAGAGAATACTGATCAAAACACTCGGAATTGCGCCGCAAGGAGGCGAAGGCATGAGTGAACGCCTGTTGCATCGTCTGGCATGGATCGTGGTGGCGTTTTGCGTTGCCCCGATTCTTGCGGCGGCTCTGGCGGCGCTGAGCGGCGATTTGCAGACCTGGCGCGAGGTGCTCTCGACGGTTCTGCCGCGCTATACCGCGACGACGCTGACGCTTGTGGTGATTGTCGGGATCAGCACAGCGGTGATCGGATCGGTGACAGCCTGGCTGGTGACGGTCTACCGCTTTCCCGGCGTGCGCCTGTTGGAGGTGGCGCTTGCGCTGCCGCTGGCGTTTCCGGCCTATGTGATGGCCTATGCCTATACCCATATGCTTGACCACCCCGGCCCGGTGCAAACCGCGTTGCGGGCGGTGACCGGATGGGGGCCGCGCGATTACTGGTTCCCGGAAGTGCGCAGCCTTGGCGGCGCGGCACTCATGCTCACGATTGTGCTTTACCCCTACGTTTACCTTCTGGCGCGCGCCTCGTTCCGCCAGCAAAGTGCCAATGCCTTTCTGGTGGCGCGCACGCTTGGGCGCTCGCCGCTCGCGGCGTTCTGGCGGGTGGCTCTGCCAATGGCGCGCCCGGCGATCGCGGGCGGCGCACTTTTGGCGGTGATGGAAACGATTGCCGATTTTGGCACGGTCGCCTTTTTCAACGTTCAGACCTTTGCCACCGGCATTTATCAGGCGTGGTTTTCCCTTGGCGACCGGGCGGCGGCGGCGCAATTGGCGCTGTGCCTGCTGAGCTTTGCGCTGCTTCTGGCCGGGCTGGAACGCGCCAGCCGGGGGCGCGCACGCACGGCGGGGCGCGGCGCGCGGTTCGAGACGATGGAGCGGCCGAAACTGCGCGGAACGGCGGGCTGGATCGCCTGCGCGATCTGCCTTTTGCCGGTGCTGCTTGGCTTTGTGATCCCGGTGATCATGCTGGGCAAAATGGCAATGGGATCGGGGCAAAGCCTGTTGTCGGACCGCTACCTTGGCTTCATGGCAAACTCGGTAACGCTGGCGAGCGTGGCGGCGGTTTTGACTGTTGTCGGTGCGGTGCTTATCGGTTTTCGCGCGCGCACCAATCCGGGACGCGCGTCACGCTGGTTGGTGATTGGCGCAGGGCTTGGCTATGCGGTACCCGGCGGTGTGATCGCGGTCGGGCTTATGGTGCCGATGGCGGCGCTGGACAACACGGTCGATGCCTTCATGCGCGCGACATTCGGCATCCGGACCGGGCTTTTGATCACCGGGTCGATCTGGTTGATGGTGCTGGCTTATGTTGCGCGCTTCATGGCCGCCGCGTTGAACGCCTATGATAGTGGCATGGCCACGGTGCCAAGGCATTTCGATGCGATTGGCCGATCTCTGGGCCAGCCGGGGCCGAAACTATTGATGCGGGTGCATCTGCCGGTGGCGCGCACGAGCGTTCTGACCGCGCTGTTGATCGTCTTTGTTGATGTGATGAAAGAGCTGCCTGCGACGCTTATCCTGCATCCGTTCAACTTTCAGACCCTCGCGGTGCAGGCCCACCGCCTGGCCGCCGATGAGCGGCTGGCCGAGGCGGCGGTGCCCTCACTGGTGCTGGTCGGGTTTGGCCTTATTCCGGTGCTGATCCTGTGCCGCACCATTGGGCGCGATGGCCCCGGCCGCAGCGCCGCCAAGCTTGGGACGGCGATCTCCGCCGGATAGCGGGCCAGGGGCGCTGCCCCTCTTGGCCTGCGGCCAATTCACCCCGGGATATTTTTAGCCAGAAGAAACCAGAGGCTATTCACCGGGTCGTTTGAGGCTGAATTTTTCGCGGATGACCGAGTAATCCTGATAGCCAAGCCGGGTCAGCGGGGTGTAGCGCAGCACGTCAAACATGCCGTCAACCATGCAGTCGTCGCGCATATGTACGCCGATCACTTCGCCGAAGACGGCGAAATTCGCCTCGCCGGGCAGCTGCACGATCTGGGTCAGCTTGCATTCGAGATTGGCCGGGGCGGCGGCCACGCGCGAGCAGGCAATGGTGTCACATTCGGCCTTGGCCAAGGTGGCAAGCTCGAATTCATCGGTTTCGCGATCCCAGGGGCCCGAGGTCTGGTTCATCGCGTCGCGCATTTCGTATTCGACGATGTTCACGCAGAACACGCCTGTCTCGCGAATATTGGCAACGCTGTCCTTGGTGTCGCCGCGATCTTGCTTGGTTGAGGTTGAGGAGAACATCACCTGAGGCGGGACATAGGCGACGGCATTGAAAAACGAATAGGGGGCAAGGTTGTCGCGGCCATCCGCACCACGGGTCGAGATCCAGCCGATCGGGCGCGGGGTCACGATGGAATTGAAAGGGTTATGCGGCAGGCCGTGGCCCTCCTCGGGTTTGTAGAACATCGGCCTCTCCTTCATGATCTGGTTTGTGCCAGACCTAGCGTCGTGTTAGGCGCATTGCCAGTCGAATTCACGAAAGGGATGGCCCGCATGATCGATCTGCGGCCTGAAACAGCGCAAGACTGGTGGGAGGTTGAGGCGCTTTATGACCTGTGTTTTGCACCGGGGCGTGAGGCCCTGTCGTCTTACCGGCTGCGCGACGGGGTGCCGCCGGTGGCGGGGCTAAGTCTTTTGGCGCGCGATCCGGGCGGGATTCTGGCCGGGGCGATCCGCTTTTGGCCGGTGCGGGTCGGGCGCGCTGAGGCACTTTTGCTGGGGCCGGTGGCGGTGCATCCGACCCATCAGGGCGAGGGGCTTGGCCGATACCTGATCCGCGACAGTCTTGAGCGCGCGTGCGAGCAGGGTTGGGCGCGGGTCATGCTGGTGGGGGATGCGCCCTATTATGGTCGCTTTGGTTTTAACAGGCTGAGCGGGGTCGAGATGCCGCCCCCCACCAATCCCGAGCGGGTTCTGGGGCTGGAATTACAGCCCGGCGCGTGGGATCATGTGACGGGTAAAGTGACAGGTCACGCTTGAAATCCTTGCCCTCACGGGCGATCTCTAACAGCATGGACAGCAGTCAGGACACGAAGATGGAGCTTTTGGGCAAGCCGATTGACGAGCCCGAGACCGACAGCGTCGTCGAAGTCGACGACGGCCCGA
>CBDTZA010000163.1:0-5228 GCA_965364785.1 uncultured Roseovarius sp.
TGATCTTTTCGGCAAGATCAGCAAAGCTGTCGGGGCGCGCCTGGGCGGCGATGGCCTGTGCCAGAAGCATGGCCACCATCAACGCGATCAGCCAGAGGCTGCGCAATGGTCCGGCCTGTGGTCCGGCCTGTTGTCGTGCTGCGGAAATGGTCTGGACGTTCACACCAATATCTCCTTTGGTTTTTTGTATTGGTCAAAGCGCCTGTAGCGCCTGCTTTGTCTATAGATGTAGGTGCCCGCGCGCAGATCGCCAAGGGCGCAACATAATGTCACGCCTATGTGAACCGTTTTGCGCCGGGTAAATCAAGCGCCAAGGGTCTTGGCCGCCCATACAAACAGCAGGCCAATCACGATGGCAACGCCCCCTAAAAGCCGCCGGGCATCGGCGGGCAGGGCACTTAGCGCGATCAAAAGCTGGTCAATAAGCGAAGGGGCCAGTGCATACACCAGCCCCTCAACAATCAGCACCAGCCCAATAGCCAGAAGCGCGGTTTCGATCATTCCGGGGCTGTGCCCGAGCGCAGGTAATCGAAAAACTCGCTGTCCGGGGTCATAACCATCGAGGAATTGCTGCCTTTCAGCGCCTTTTCATAAGCTTCCAGCGAACGGTAGAAGGCATAGAACTCCTGATCCTCACCATAGGCTTGGGCATAGATTGCGCTGCGTTCGGCATCTGCCTCGCCTCGGATCACCTGTGCCTGACGCTCCGCATCCGACATGGTTCCGGTCACGGTTCTGTCGGCCAGGGCGCGCACACGCTGAGCGGCCTCGTTACCACGGGCGATCTCGTCGGTGGCTTCCCGCTCACGTTCGGCGCGCATCCGGGCAAAGGTGGCCTCAAGGTTCTGCTCGGGCAGGTTGGTTTGCTTGAGACGCACGTCGATCACGTCAAGGCCCAGTCCGGCGGCGCTGCGTTGTGCAGCGGCCTGAATGCGGCCCATAAGGCGGCGACGGTCCTCGGACAAGATAGTGTCAGACGTGACCTGATCGGCCCCCAGAACCTCGCGGATTTGCGCATTCAGGATCGACGACAGCCGGTCTTCGGCAACCCGCAGCCCCCCGACGCCAACCGCCTGACGGAACTGCACCACATTAGCGATGCGGAACCGTGCAAAGGCATCGACCACAAGGCGGCGATCATCCGACGGTGTCACCTCAATCGTGTCGGTATCAAGCGACAGGATGCGGTCGTCATAGCGCACGACCTCTTGGATGAACGGGATCTTGAAGGACAGGCCCGGCTCTTCTTTTACCGATCTGATCTGACCGAATTGCAGCACCAGCGCCTTTTCGCGCTCATCCACCACAAAGACTGACGACAGGGCAAGAAAACCCGCGATGGCCAGGATCGGAATAAGGAATTTCGTTTTACTCATGATCTTAGTTCCCCTGTCCGGTGGTCGAATTGTTGCGACGCAGTTCATTCAGTGGCAGATAAGGTACGACATTATTGCCGCCGTCACTGCCGACGATGGAGCTGTCGAGGATGGTCTTGTCGATGTCGCCAAGAACACGTTCCATGGTCTCAAGATAAAGCCGCTTGCGCGTCACCTCGGGGGCCTTGGCGTATTCCGTCAGAACCGAGGTAAAGCGGCTGGCGTCACCAGAGGCCTCGTTCACCACGCGAGCGCGGTAACCCTCGGATTGCTCCAACGTTTGCGCCGCCAGGCCGCGGGCCTCGGCCAGAACGCGGTTGGAATAGGCATCGGCCAGACGTTGCAAGCGGTCACGTTCCTGTTCAGCGGCCTGCACTTCGCGGAAGCTGTCGATCACCTCGCGTGGCGGGTCGGCCTTTTCAAGGTTGACCCGCACAATGCGAATGCCGCTATCATATTCATCCATCGTGGCCTGAATGTTTTGCATCGACGTATCGGCAATGATCCCACGGTCACGGTTCAGGATCGGCGCCAGGTTCGAGGCGGCGATAATTTCACGCATCACCGATTCCGACACCGCCTGAACGGTTTTCTGCGGGTCACGGATGTTGAACAGCAATTTCGACGGGTCCGAGATGTTCCAGACCACCTGGAAATCAATATCCACGATATTGGCATCCGTCGTCAGCATAAGCCCGTCATTGCGCGCGCCTTGGTTGCGACCGATTTCTTCGGTGCGTTCCGAGGTGACATTGATCACTTCGGCACTGACAAACGGCCAAGGCGCAAAGTTCAGACCGGGATTGCCGGTCTGGTAATATTCACCAAGGAAAAGCTCGACCGATTGTTCTTCGGGCTTGACCGTATAGACGCTTGAGAAAACCCAGAGCACCGCCGCACCAAGCACCGCAAGGCCAATCGTACCCTTGCCAAACCCCGGGCCGCCATCGCCGCCACCGGTGCCGCCGCGATTGTCACCGCCACCACGTCCGCCCATCAGAACGCGAAGCCGGTCCTGGCCTTTGCGGACAAGTTCGTCAATCTCGGGCAGTTGCGGTCCGCCTTCGGGCGGGCGTCGCCCGCCACCGTTGTTGCGGTTGCGGTCGTCATCACCGCCATCCCCGCCCGCGTTTCCGCCGCCGCCCCATGGGCCGCCAGAATTTCCAGCCATGCATCTCTTCCCTTTTTATGCCGTCTTTCACGACGTTGTTATCTACCTGTGCAGTACAGGCGAAAAATCAACCCGTTCGGACCGGTGTTTTTAGTGTAACAAGTTCTTCCGACATGGTCGGATGCACCGCAACGGTGCGATCGAAATCTTCTTTCGTGGCGCCCATCTTCACCGCGATGCCGGCCAGCTGGATCATTTCACCCGCCCCCGGCGCGACAATATGACAACCCAGAACCTTGCGGGTTTTCTGGCTGACGATAAGTTTCATCAGCACCCGGTCGGGGCGCCCGGCAAAGGCGGTTTGCATCGGGCGAAATGAGGTCGAATAGACCTCGATCGGCTCTTGCTCGCGGGCCTCTTCCTCAGACAGACCGACGGTACCCATCTCGGGCTGAGTGAAAATCGCGGTCGGGATAAGATCGTGATCCACCGGCGTCGGGTTGCCGTTGAACACGGTCTCGACAAAGGCCATGCCCTCGCGGATCGCCACCGGCGTCAGGTTGACCCGGTCGGTCACATCGCCAATCGCATAGACCGATGGCACGCCTGTCTGGCTATACTCATCGACCAGAATCTCTCCCTTGCGACCCGTTTTGACGCCCGCCGCCTCAAGTCCAAGATCATCGGTATTGGGCGCGCGACCGGTGGCGAACATGACCTTCTCGAACACCTCTTCCGACCCGTTGGTCGAGGTCACGCGATAGCCGTCCTCACCCTCAACCATATCCACAATATTGGTGCCCAGATGCAGGTTGACGCCCGACTGGATCATCTCATCGGACACCAGCCCGCGCGCCTCTTCGTCAAAGCCCCGCAGAATTTGCGCGCCGCGATAAAATTGGGTGACCTTTACGCCCAGGCCATTGAGAATACAGGCGAATTCACAGGCGATATAGCCGCCGCCGATGATCAGAATGGATTTAGGCAGTGTCTCAAGATGGAAAATATCGTTGCTGGTGATGGCATGCTCGGCGCCCGGAAGATCGGGTTTCACGGGTCGTCCGCCGGTGGCGATCAGGATATGCTTGGCGCTTTTGCGGCTGCCATCCGATAGCTCGACAGTATGCGGATCAACCAGTCTGGCACGCGTATCAAAGCTTTCGACACCGTTGTTTTTCAGGATGCCGCGATAGACATTTTCAAGCCGGTCCAGCTCGGCATGAAGTTTCGTCTTGAACGCATCCCAGTCAAAGCCGCCCGCATGCACGGTCCAGCCATAGGCCTGCGCATCGGCAATCGCTGCGGGATATCCCGAGGCAAAAACCATCAGCTTTTTGGGCACACATCCGCGGATCACGCAGGTGCCGCCATAGCGGTCTTCTTCGGCCAAGCCCACGCGCGCGCCGCCCTGTGCCGCCACACGCGCCGCACGCACCCCGCCAGAGCCGCCGCCGATCACGAAAAGATCATAGTCGAATGTCATGCTGTCCCCGAAAATCTAGTCGTTCATGTCGGTGAAAAGGTTGTCGGTTTCTACGAAATCCAGACGATCCTCTTCCACAGTGCCCTCATTGATGTCGCGCGTTTCCACGCGTCCATCGCCGTATCCAAGGATCACCACATCGCAGATGTCCAGAAACAGCCCGTTTTCAACCACCCCCGGCATTTGGTTCATCGCCATCGACAATTGATGCGGATTGCCGATACGGCCCAAATGCAGGTCGATGATGTAATTGCCCTCATCGGTGATGAACGGGCGCTCGCCATTCATCCGAAGCGTGGCGTCACGGCCCAGCACATCCATCGAAATCAGCAACTCTTCGACCAGCGATTTGGTGGTTTGCCAGCCAAACGGGATCACCTCGACCGGCAGCGGGAACGCACCAAGGCTTTCCACCTCTTTGCCGACATCGGCAATCACGATCATCTGGTCGCTTGCGGTGGCCACGATCTTTTCCTGCAAAAGGGCGCCGCCGCCGCCCTTGATCAGGTTCAGATTGCCGTCAAATTCGTCCGCCCCATCAATCGTGACATCAAGCCATTTTGCCTCATCAAGGCTGATCACTTCGATGCCCACATCGCGGGCAAGCTCGGCGGTGCGTGTCGAGGTCGGCACACCCTTGATGCGAAGCCCGTCATTGCGCACCATTTCCCCAAGACACCGCACCATCCAGGCCGCGGTCGAGCCGGTCCCGAGGCCGACACGCATCCCGTCCTCGACATAATCCACAGACCGCTTGGCGGCGACGAATTTTGCCTTGTCGATGGGCGACAATTCTCCGGTCATGGGGCGACTCCTATGCATGGTTGCAGGGGTTATATGAGACTTGGCGATAAGGTGCGAGGGCGAATTACCCGGCTTTTCCCGGGCCGGCCTTCTTCTTGGAAAAAATACTCCGGGGGAGTCTACGAAAATTCTGCGAATTTTCCTGGACGGGGGCAGCGCCCCCAATTTCGGCCTCACCCGCCCGACGGGGTCAGGATATCGCGCAATAACGCCACCGGCCGCACCGTCACGCCATGCTCGCGCGCAACGCGCACGATCTGGGCCGGGGCATAAAACCCCATCGGTTGTGAATTCAGCAAGGCACAGGCAAACAGCCCCGGATGATGGCATTTCAACCACGCACTGGCATAGACCAGCAGCGCAAAACTGGCAGCTATGGCTTTCGGGAAAGCCATAGCTGCCAAAGCCCTTGATCTGCATCGCCTGTTCCTGAAACAGTGGCACCCCAGCGTCT
>CBDTZA010000164.1:0-5220 GCA_965364785.1 uncultured Roseovarius sp.
TGGGATGATCAGAACCGACGGCTGATTTCCTTTTCAGACGCAAAGATGATCTGAACCCGTCAAACCACCACCTCCAACGCCTCTTGATCGCCAACCCCGAACACCCGCTTATACCGCGCGATTTCACCGGCTGGCCCCATGGCTTTTAGCGGGTTGTCCGATAGCTTGACCGTCGGGCGGCCATTGGCCGAGATCGCTTTACAGACCAGAGAGAACGGCGCGAGGGCATCGTCGGTTGTCAGGCCCCGAAAATCGTTGGTCAGCAATGTGCCCCAGCCAAACGAACAGCGCACGTGGCCCGAAAACTGATTGTGGAGCGCGATGATCTTGTCAACATCAAGCCCGTCGGAAAAGATCACCATCTTGTCACGCGGGTCTTCGCCACGCTCTTTCCACCAGCGGATTGCGGTTTCGGCGCCTGTTGCGGGGTCGCCGCTATCAATGCGGATACCCGTCCACCCGGCCAGCCAATCGGGCGCGTCGTGCAAAAAGCCCTCGGTGCCGTAAGTGTCGGGCAGGATGATGCGCAGGTTGCCGTCATGCTCTTCGTGCCAGTCGCTGAGCACGTCATAGGGCGCGCGTTTCAGCGCCTCGTCGCCTTGTGCCAATGCCGCGTAAACCATCGGCAATTCATGCGCGTTGGTGCCGATCGCCGGCAGGTCACGGTTCTTGGCAATGAGACAGTTCGAGGTGCCGACAAAGGTATCACCCAACCCTTCGGTCATCGCCTGTACGCACCAATCCTGCCAGAGAAAGGAATGTCGGCGGCGGGTGCCAAAATCGGCAATCCGCAGGCCAGGGATGCCGCGCAACTTTTCGACCTTTTGCCAAAGCTTGGTCATCGCACGGGCATAAAGCACCTGAAGTTCGAACTTTTTCATCGTGTTGAGTACCGCCCGCGAGCGCAGCTCCATTAACACGGCCAGCGCGGGGATTTCCCAAAGCATCACCTCGGGCCATGACCCCTCAAACGTCAGCTCGTATTGTCCGTCGCGCTTTTCAAGGTGATAGGGTGGCAAGCGCAGCGTCTCGAACCAATCCATGAATTCGGGCGTGAACATCTGGCGTTTTCCGTAAAACGTATTGCCACGCATCCAGGTGCTTTCGCCCCGCGACAGAGACAGCGAGCGAATATGATCAAGCTGTTCGCGAAGCTCGCCCTCGTCGACCAGTTCGGCAAGGCGAATGGATTTGCTACGGTTGATCAGCGAAAAGGTGACCTGTGTGTCGGGTTTGTTGCGAAACACCGATTGGCACATCAACAGCTTGTAAAAATCGGTGTCGATCAGGGATCGCACAATCGGGTCGATTTTCCATTTGTGATTGTGAACACGGGTGGCGATATCGACCATTGGCACGGCTCCGGTGAAAACGTTACGCTGGTTAAATCAAAGGGGAACGGCGCGCGCAAGGCAAGCGGCCGATTGAGGGCGAAATATGCGATGCGACATTGACCCGGACGGGCCCGGATTTATATCAGTAGAAAGGATTCCAAAGAGCATTTTCAATTCTCACGCGATAAAGCTTCAGTCTGATCTGGCCGCATAACGACTTGTCCCGGCCGCCAGTCGCGACTTGATAGGACATAAGCAAATATTTCAAAGGCGGCAGAATGACAAAGAAAACCTATTATGCACCGACCGGCGGATTGCCGCCCCAGACCCAGCTTTTGACTGATCGTGCGATGTTTACCAATGCCTATGCCGTCATCCCAAAAGGCACGATGAGCGATATCGTCACCAGCTTTTTGCCGTTCTGGGATGGCGCGCGGTTCTGGGTTCTCTCGCGCCCGCTTTCGGGCTTTGCCGAAACCTTTTCGCAATATATCGCCGAGGTTCAGCCCGGCGGCGGAAGTGAGCGCCCCGAGACCGAAGCCGGGGTCGAGGCGGTGTTGTTCGTAGTCGAGGGGGCCATGACGCTGACGATTGACGGCGCCGCACACGAAATGGCTGAGGGGGGCTATGCCTTTGTGCCGCCAAGCGCAAAATGGAGCCTGCGCAACACCGGCACCAAACCCGTGCGCTTTCACTGGATTCGCAAGGCCTATGTCGCCGTTGAGGGGCTTGAGATGCCGGGCGCCTTTGTCACCAACGAAAACGAGGTAGAGCCGACAGAGATGCCCGGCACCGATGGCAAATGGGCCACCTCGCGTTTTGTCGATCCAAGCGATCTGCGCCATGACATGCATGTCACCATTGTGACGTTTCAGCCCGGCGCGGTCATTCCCTTTGCCGAAACCCATGTGATGGAACACGGGTTATATGTGCTGGAAGGCAAGGCGGTGTACCGGCTTAATCAGGATTGGGTCGAGGTTGAGGCCGGCGATTACATGTGGCTGCGCGCCTTTTGCCCGCAGGCCTGTTACGCGGGCGGGCCGGGGCCGTTCCGCTATCTGCTTTATAAGGATGTGAACCGGCATATGCCTTTGGGCCTGCATCGGGGCTAATCCGACCCTGATGACACAAACCAAAAGGGGGAAGCGGCATCATACCGCTTCCCCCTTTTTCGTGTCAAAACCTGGCGGCCTATTTCCGCTTTTTCGGCGGTATCAGGTCGGTGATCGTACCCTCAAACATCTCGGCGGCGAAGTTGATCGTTTCGCTTAGCGTCGGATGCGGATGGATGGTGTGACCAAGGTCAACCGCATCGGCCCCCATCTCGATGGCAAGCGCCACCTCGGCGATCAGATCGCCGGCATTGGTGCCCACAATCGACGCGCCGATCACGCGGTCATCGGTCGGATCAAACAACAGCTTGGTGATACCTTCGTTACGCCCATTCGACAGGCTGCGCCCCGATGCGGCCCAGGGGAACACGCCCTTTTCGTACTTGATACCTTTGGCCTTGGCCTCGGTCTCGGTCAGGCCAACCCAGGCAACCTCGGGGTCGGTATAGGCAACCGAGGGGATCACGCGCGCGTCAAAGTGGCGGTTGTGACCTGCGCAGACCTCAGCGGCAACCTTGCCTTCATGCACCGCCTTATGCGCCAGCATCGGCTGGCCCACCACATCACCAATGGCAAAGATATGGCGCACGCCGGTGCGCTGTTGGCTGTCCACGGCAATAAAGCCGCGCTCATCCACCGCCACTCCCGCAGCCGCGGCATTGATCTTGGCGCCATTCGGGCGACGCCCGACCGAGACCAGAACCCGGTCAAACGTGTCACTGGTGGTCTCGCCCTTATCATCCTCAAACGTGACCTTGAGACCCTTTTTCTGGGCCTCGACGGCGGTGACCTTGGTTTTCAACAGGATCTTTTCATAGCGTCCCTCGATCCGCTTGTGCAGCGGCTTGACGATATCCTTGTCGGCCCCCGGCATCAGCTGATCCATGAACTCGACCACGGTCACTTTGGACCCAAGCGCGTCGTAAACACAGGCCATTTCCAGCCCGATAATACCGCCACCCAAGATCAAAAGGCGCTTGGGGATATCCGCCAGCTCAAGCGCGCCGGTGGAATCTATCACGCGCGGGTCGTCATGCGGGATGAACGGCAGGGCAACAGGTTCCGACCCGGCGGCGATGATGCACTGATCAAAGCTTACGGTCTTTTTGCCCTCCGCGCCATCGACCTCGATCATATTGGGGCCAGTGAAGGCGCCAAAACCGGTGACTACGGTCACCTTGCGGCCCTTGGCCAGGCCGGACAAGCCGCCGGTTAACTGGTTGACAACGCTGGATTTCCAGTCGCGTAGCGCGTCGATGTCAATCTTTGGCTTGGCAAAGCTGATGCCATGCGCGCCCATCTCTTCGGCCTCTGTGATCACCTTGGCAGCATGCAACAGCGCCTTCGAGGGGATACAGCCCACGTTAAGGCAGACACCGCCAAGATTGCTGTCTTTCTCAATCAGAACCACGGATTTGCCCAAATCAGCGGCGCGAAACGCCGCCGTATAGCCGCCGGGACCAGAGCCAAGCACAACCACCTCGGCGTGGATATCGCCAGCCCCGCTTGCCTTGCCGGTTGCCGCCACGCTTGCCGGAGCGGCAGCAGCAGGCGCCGCCGCCGAGGCAGAGGGCGCGTCACCCGCCTCGGCGGTTTCAAGAACCATGATGACCGACCCTTGCGAGACCCTGTCGCCCTCGGCCACCTTGATCTCTTTCACCACGCCTGCGGCGGGGCTTGGAACCTCCATCGTGGCCTTGTCCGATTCCAATTCAACAAGCGCGTCTTCGGCGGCAACCGTGTCACCCACGGCCACCAGAATGCCGATCACGGGCACATCGTTGAAATCACCGATATCGGGAACTTTGACATCCATATTCAGCACCCCCTTACAGCATCAGCCGGCGAACATCGCCGAGCAGATGTTTGAGCGTCGCACAGAACCGCGCGGCCAGGGCGCCGTCGATGGCGCGATGATCATAGCTAAGCGATAGCGGCTGCATGTTGCGCGGCACGAATTGCTCGCCATCCCAAACCGGCGCTATTTTCGACCGGGTTAGGCCAAGAATCGCAACCTCTGGCGCGTTGACGATGGGGGTAAAGGACGTACCCCCGATGCCGCCAAGCGACGAGATGGTAAAGGTCGCGCCAGTCATGTCGGGGCCTTTCAGCTTGCCCTCGCGGGCCTGCGCACTCAGATCACCCAGTTCCTTGCTGATCTGCACCAGACCTTTGCGATCCGCGTCACGGATCACCGGCACCATAAGACCGTTCGGCGTGTCGGCGGCAAAGCCGATGTTGTAAAAGTCCTTCTTGATCAGCTTGTCACCATCAGGATGGACCGAGCTGTTGACCTCCCAATGGGTTTTAAGCGCCGAAACACTGGCCTTGATCACAAAGCTAAGGAGGGTCACGCGATAGCCCTCGGCCTTGGCCGCCGTATCAAGTTCCTTGCGGTACTTGTCGAGGTCGGTGATGTCGGCCTCTTCATTGTGGGTGACATGCGGGATGTTAAGCCAGCTTCGATGCAGCGCCGGACCAGACAACTTTTTGATCCGTGGCATGTCGACATTCTCGACTGGCCCGAATTTGGAAAAATCAACGGCGGGGATCGGCGGGATGCCCATGCCACCTTGCGCACCACCACCAGCGGCAGCAGGGGCCGCCGTTGTTTTGAACGTCGCGGTGATATCTTCGCGCAGGATACGACCCTTGCGGCCGGTGCCGTTGACCTTGCTCAGATCAATACCCAACTGCCGGGCAAAGGCCCGGATCGACGGGCTTGCATGCGCCTTGCCAAAACCCGCATCGGTCACCGTTGCCGGTGTAGCGGC
>CBDTZA010000165.1:0-5219 GCA_965364785.1 uncultured Roseovarius sp.
CGAACGGTCCTGCGCCGCGGCCTCATCCCTGCGGCTTCACGATATCCATGGCTTCAAGAAAATTGCGAGGAGCAGAGTAATGAACCAAAGCTTCCTTTTCGTCGTGATCGGGGCGCTCGCCGTCGTCGCAGTCGGCGCGAGCTATCTCTACTATCAGGAACGCCAGGGTGGCGTCGCCATCGAGATCAATGGTCACGGCGTGTCCATCGACGGCAATTGAACGAACTTGACTGGCTGTTGTCCGGCAACCTTCATCACGCCGGGCACGCGCCGCGCCGCTGAATGTCAGGGCGCTCAAAGGACCGGCTCCCCCCAACAGAAGAGGAAACGCAATGTCACTTGGTACGATCCTGATCATCCTTCTTGTCATTTTTCTGTTTGGGGGATTCAGCGGGCGCTTTGGGGGCTATGGCTATGGCTATGGCCATGCCGGGGTCGGTGTGCTGGGCACAGTGCTGATCATCCTTGTGGTGCTGATGCTGCTTGGCCGGATCTGACATCTATGCCGGCGCCAGGTTTGCGTTATCGCAGAAGCGGTCCGGTCTGATCCAGATAGGTCGGATCGAACTCTGCAAATTCGGCCAGGCGATCATAGTCGTCGAACCGCACAGTGCTGCCGCGAAACGTGAGCATGCCCCATTCGCGCAACTGTCGCAGCACCCGATTGACGTGGACGGCGCTCAGGCCCAGTGCATCGGCCAGATGGTACTGCGTCAGAGGACAGTCAAAACCCGCCCTGCTCCCCATGCCGACCAGGGTAAGCCGCGCGCAAAGTTCCAGCAGGAAATGCGCCATACGCTCGGCCGCGTCGCGACGTCCGATGCCCACCAGATGCTCGACCACCATCGCCTCGTCGCGGGATGCGGCCCACAGGATCGCCGTGGCCAGCCGGGGCGTGCGCGAAAATGCGTCCAGAAGGTCAGGCAACATGATCTCAGTCACCTCGATATCGGTGATCGGCTCGATACTGTGATCCGAGATGTGCAGCAACGTGCTCCGCAAGCCCAGAAAATCGCCCGGAATCTGAAAATCGACAATCTGTCGCTGCCCGTCTTGCAAAAGCTTGTAAGAACAGGCCCAGCCTGAGGCGAGGATATAGGCCGCCTGCTTCGATTGCCCCTGATGCACCAGGTCGCGCCCGGCGACAAAGGTGCGGCGTCGCTTATGCAGTGACTCAAGTGTGGAAATTTCGGTTGCCGACAAGGCAACAAAAGCTCCCAGTTTTCGGGCCAGAGCTGTATTCTGCATCGTTATCATCCTTTCCCGGGCACACAGTTGAAGTCATACCAAGAAAAGTACACTGATAACTAATGTCGATCAGCACAAAGCGGCGGGTTTTTTGAAACCCTGCCCCCATGCGCTGTTCAGCTTCCCTGAATGGGCACACTCATTCTCTGAAAGCTGACTAACATGCCAAAGGATCAAATGCACTCGGGGGTGGCTGCGTTGTCGATCTGCGAGGCCCTGCTGCTTGCGTTGAACGATGCAAAAATCCTGCCCGAAAGCGAAATCATCGGCGTTCTCAAGGACGCCGCTGCTGTGCATGAAAATGCGGAAGGGTCTGACAGCGCCCTCGAAATGCACAGCGCCGTGGCAGCGCAAATCAGACTTATCATTTCCAGTGGCAACTCGGTCCGAAGAAAATGACGGCCCTCAGGCAAAAATTCACCAAAATTGCCCGATGTGAAGTTGCACACATACTGAACACGGTGCCGTTCAGGATTTTCACCGCCCTGCCCGTCATCCTCGCCGATCAGGATCGGGTTAGTGAAGCCGAACTCGGCGATCGGTGCCGCGATCTGGGCGACTTGATCGGCGGAATGGGTGCGGGCGTTGCGGATAGACACCCCGCATATTGTTCAACTGACTTAGTCGAGGAAAATTTCTTCCGGGGGTTTGCCGCAAGTTCGCCTGAACTGGCACAGCCAATTGTGAGCAATGCAAGCGCAAGAGGGCGCGCATATTTCGACACGCTATCTGAGCCTTGATACCGTGCTTTGCCTCGGTAAAAGCTGGATCGCGCCACAAGCGCTTGGTAACGCCGAACGCTGGGACAAGATAGAAGCCCTGGCGCGCCCCGCAAAAGAATTATCTTTTGCCTCTGCCATTGTAGTACACTCGAGCAAATGCCATCTTTGATGGATTGGCACTCCAACACACCGAGTGCCAAGTTCCTCGCGACATCACTATTCCCCTGGAAAGCCCAAAAAGGAGCATTTCCATGCTATTTACCCCGCTACACGACCGGGTTCTGGTTCGCCGTATTGAAGGTGACGAAAAGACCGCCGGCGGATTGTTCATTCCAGAGACAGCCAAGGAAAAACCGCAGAACGGCACCGTTATCTCGGTGGGTGCTGGCGGACGTGACGAGGCGGGCAACCGCATCGCCATGGATGTCAAAGCCGGTGACAGCATTCTGTTCGGCAAATGGTCCGGCACTGAAATCAAGCTTGACGGCGAAGACCTTCTGATCATGAAGGAAAGCGACATCATGGGCGTTCTGGCCTGATCTTCGCGACCCCCAACTTATCCTCTCAGGAGCACCCCACATGTCTGCTAAAGACGTAAAATTCGGCACTGACGCCCGTGATCGCATGCTCAAAGGCATCAACACACTGGCCAATGCCGTGAAAATCACCCTCGGCCCGAAAGGCCGCAATGTGGTGATCGACAAATCCTATGGCGCGCCGCGCATCACCAAGGACGGCGTCACCGTCGCCAAGGAAATCGAGCTGTCCGATCCGTTCGAGAACATGGGCGCACAGATGGTTCGTCAGGTCGCCTCGCGCACCAATGATCAGGCCGGGGATGGCACCACCACCGCCACCGTGCTTGCCCAATCCATTGTCATCGAGGGCATGAAAGCGGTTGCCGCAGGCATGAACCCGATGGACCTCAAACGCGGCATCGACAAGGCCGTCGCGGCCGTGGTCACCGAGATCAAGATCATGTCCCGTCCGGTCAATGGCACCGCCGAAATCGCCAAGGTCGGCACCATTTCCGCCAATGGCGAGACCGCCATCGGCCAGCAGATCGCCGATGCCATGGAAAAGGTCGGCAATGAGGGTGTCATCACCGTCGAGGAACATAAAGGCCTTGAAACCGAGACCGAAGTGGTCGAGGGGATGCAGTTTGATCGCGGCTATCTCAGCCCCTATTTCATCACCAATGTCGACAAGATGACCGTCGAACTTGAGGATTGCGTCGTGCTGTTGCACGACAAAAAACTGTCCTCGCTTCAACCAATGGTCCCGCTGCTTGAAGCGGTCATTCAATCCGGCAAACAGCTTTTGATCATCGCCGAAGACATCGACGGCGAAGCGCTTGCGACACTCGTCGTCAACAAGCTTCGCGGTGGTCTGAAAGTGGCGGCTGTCAAGGCCCCCGGTTTTGGCGATCGCCGCAAGGCCATGCTAGAGGATCTTGCGGTTCTGACCGGCGGTCAGGTGATCTCGGCAGATCTGGGCATCAAGCTTGAGAATGTCACGATGGACATGCTGGGCTCGGCCAAGAAAATCGCCATCACCAAGGATCACACCACGGTCATTGATGGCGACGGCGACAAGGCGGCCATCGCGGCGCGCGTCAGCCAAATCCGTGGCCAGATCGAGGATACGACCTCGGATTACGACAAGGAAAAACTGCAAGAGCGTCTGGCAAAATTGTCGGGCGGTATCGCGGTCATCCGGGTCGGTGGCGCAACCGAGACCGAGGTCAAGGAACGCAAGGATCGGGTCGATGATGCGCTCAATGCGACACGCGCCGCCGTTGAAGAAGGCGTTGTGCCCGGTGGCGGCAGTGCCCTTGTGCATGCCGGCAAGGTTCTGGCCAAACTGAAAGGCGACAACGCCGATCAGGATGCCGGAATCAAGATCATCCGTCGCGCGATTCAGGCCCCGCTGCGTCAGATCTCCGAGAACGCCGGCGTTGACGGTTCGGTCGTTGCCGGTCGGGTGATTGACAACAAAGACCCCGCCTTTGGCTTTGACGCACAGACAGAAACCTATGGCGATATGCTCAAGGCCGGGATTATCGACCCGACCAAAGTTGTGCGAATCGCTCTGGAAGACGCGGCCTCGGTTGCGGGTCTGTTGATCACCACCGAAGCCATGGTCGCCAACCGCCCGGAAAAATCCGGCGCAGGCGGCGGCATGTCCGACATGCAGGGCATGGGCGGCATGATGTAAACGCCCGCCCCCTTACTGGGGGCGCCGTAACCGACTTTTACGACACCACACAAGACCTTGATCCTGAAAGGAAATCCAATGACAAAAGGTGATAAGCAACGCGGCAGTAAAGAAGCCAAGAAACCCAAGAAGGTCAAAGAAAAGGTCCTGGCGACCGCCGACTTTTCCAAGGGCAAGACGATCACAGGCCTTGGCGCGAAAAAGAAGAAATAACAGCGGCCTGGCTGTTACCCTTCATCTAACCACCATCATGGCCGGGGCATCAAATGTCCCGGCCATTGCACATCTGGCCCTATTCGGCGGCCTTGCCAGGCAAAAGCGGCTCGGGCACCTCACAGCCCTTGGCGCAACAGCGACCGGGCTGTTTTGAGACCTTCTGTCCCATGTCATAGACACCGCGATCAATCAGCTGCGACACCAGATCGACCTTGTCATCGACCGGATAATTGCGCCAGATTTCACGCTTCATCGCCTCGGGTGACCCACCCCCAATGCAGCGAAATAAGCGAATACCACCCCGCCTGATGCGACACGGTCAGATCCTCCAGAAAGCGCGAGATTTCCATGCGCCGCTCCATCGGGACATCGCCGCGTCCGCCAAGCACCGCCTCAAGCGAGGCGCGGGTTTCGGGGTTGTGATCCTCATCCGGCCCCGGCAGCGCCACGATCAGACCACCCGACACATAATGCGCGGCCTTGTGCATGTCGTAGATCTTGGTCGCCAGCAACAGCTTGCCCACATTGGCAAAAACCGGGTCGGGCATGACCGAGCCCGCCGGATCATCCTTGCAATAAACCGAGGCCGCAACGCCGCAGGCATAAAAGCTTTCGGTAATGGTGATCAGGTCCACCATCGCATCGCGGATATGGCCGTGGCGGTCCGGGTCAAGCCCGTTGGCCTTGATCATCATCGCCCCTGCCCCGATCAGAAGATCGCCAAACCCGGCGCGCGCGGCAATACAGGAATGGCGGTGATGGGTGGCATATGAGGTGGTCATGAACCCGCCCTCTTCGACCTCGCCGGCCTGAAAC
>CBDTZA010000166.1:0-5212 GCA_965364785.1 uncultured Roseovarius sp.
GCTTATTCGCGCCATCTTTCGGCAAAGGCCAGCTATAGGCGCGAATAAGCTCTGCGGCCTTTGCCGAAAGATGGCGCGGCGGCTGACCGTCGCGCTCATCGCGGGTCAGAAAATGCTCGGCCAAAAGCGGAATATCCTCGACCCGTTCGCGCAGGGCCGGCACATCAATCACCGCGCCGCTCAGGCGGTAATAGAGATCGTCGCGCAGCGTGCCCGCCTCAAGCGCGCCGCCAGGCTGGGCCTGACTTGTGGCCATGAAGCGCGGCACGTGGTCGCCGGGCGCATCCATCATCCGCACCACGCGGCCTTGGGCCTCGGGCGGCAGGTCGGTGACCTCATCCAGAACGATCGTGCCGCCCTTGGCCCGCGCCATCACCTTGGCCGGACCATCCAGATCGCGCAGATCGCCGGGCGTCACGGTCACAAACGGCAAGGTCCGCCGGTCCGAGAAATCATGGATCGCCTTGGCAATAAGCGATTTTCCCGTACCCGATTCGCCACAGATCATCACCGGCAGATCGGTATTCATGATCCGCGCCACCACCCGGTAAAGCGCCTGCATTGCCGGCGTGCGCCCGATCAGCGGAAGCTCGTCCGGCCGCTCGGCCTCGGCACGTCGGCTTGCGGCGCCGCGCACCCGGCTTTCAAGCGCGCGCGCCGTGCGTTTCATCAGGTCGGGCAAATCGAAGGGTTTGGGCAGGTAATCATAGGCCTCGGCCTCGGCCGCCTTGATTGCCGTCATGATGGTGTTTTGCGCCGAGATGACGATCACCGGCAATCCGGGTCGATCCTGGGCAATCTTGGGCAGCATTTCAAGGCCATTGCCGTCGGGCATCATCACGTCGGTGATCACCACATCGCCCTTGCCCTCGGCGACCCACCGCATCAGCGTGGTCAGGCTTGAGGTGGCATGCACCTTGCATCCCGCCCGCGTGAGCGCCTGCGTCAGAACCGTTCTGATCGTGCGGTCATCATCCGCAACCAGTACCGTGCCATCCATCGCTTACGCTCCCTTACCTTTGGTTTCTGCCCGTTGCAGCGAAATCCGGAACACGGTGCGACCGGGCACCGAAATGACGGAAATCCAGCCGTCGTGATCCGAAATAATCTTGGCCGCCAGCGCCAGCCCAAGACCGGTGCCGTTCTCGCGCCCCGACACAAACGGGTCAAACACATCCTCTGCGATCTCAGGCGGCAGGCCCGGCCCATCATCAATAATCTCGATCTGAAGCGGCAGCGCCTTGTCGGCGCCATCGCCGCCCCGCACCCGCAAGGATTGCTCGTAATAAGTATGCAGGCGGATCGTTCCGGGCTTGCCGCCCGAGGCCTCGGCGGCGTTTTTCAACAGGTTCAGCACCACCTGCAAAAGCTGATCCGCATCACCAAGGGCGAGCGGCAGCGAGGGATCATAATCCTCGACAAGCGCCATATGCGCCGCAAATCCAAGCATCGCCGAGCGCCGCGCCCGGTCGAGCACATCATGCAGGTTCACCGGTTTCAGATCCGGCGCGACGATATTGCCAAACTGTTCGACCCGCTTAAGCAGGGCCACGATGCGGCGGCTTTCGCTGACAATCAGATCGGTCAGCTCAAGATCCTCGGGGCTGAGCGTCATCGACAAAAGCTGGGCCGCGCCGGTGATGCCCGCCAGCGGGTTCTTGATCTCATGGGCCAGCATTTCGGCCATGCCGATGGCCGATTTGGCCGCCGCCTTGACGCTGCTGTTCTGGGTCATCCGACCGGCAAGCTCGCGCGGGCTGATCAGCATGAGCATATGCCCCGCATGCCCCACCAGCGGCGAGATCTGAAGATTGCACTGCATCGGCGCGCGCTCGCCATTGCCGACATCGACATCATTGACAAAAAGTGGCGCATTATTGGTGCGCGCCCTCTCGAAGGCCTCTTCCAGTGGCGCATTCACCGCCAGCTTGTCCCAGACCGGCTGCCCGATCAGGGCCTTGGAAGAGGTCATCAGGAACCCCTCTGCGGCCGGGTTGATCCGGGTGATCATGTCGTTGTCATCAAGCACAAGGGCGGGCACCGGAAGCGAGGCCCAGATGGGATCCTGGTCGATCATGCCGCCACCTGTCCGGGTGCGTTGCCTGCCATGGCCGACGGAATGAGGCCAAGCACCTCGTCAATCCGCGAACTGGTCAATATGCGGCGGCGCAATCCGGTCTCGGTGCCCGCCGTGTCCATGTACCAGCCTAGATGTTTGCGCGCGACGCGCAGCCCAGGGACGGCGCCGTAAAACCCGATCATCGCCTCGTAATGCCCCGCCACGAGATCGGCCAGTGCCGCGCCCTGCGGCACCTTTGGCGCAGGCGCGCCGTAAAGCGCCGCGGCAACCTCTGCCAAGACCCAAGGCCGCCCTTGCGCGCCGCGCCCGATCATTACCCCGTCCGCGCCGGACAGGCGCAGCGCCTCGCGTGCGCTCTCGGGTCCTGTTATGTCGCCATTGGCGATCACCGGGATATCAACCGCCTCTTTGACGGCGGCAATGGCCGCCCAATCGGCCCGGCCTTTGTAAAACTGACAGCGCGTGCGCCCGTGAATGGTGATCATCCTAACGCCCGCCGCCTCTGCCCGCCTTGCCAGTTCCGGCGCGTTCAGCAATGCGTCATCCCAGCCAAGCCGGGTCTTGAGCGTGACCGGCACCTTGACCGCCCCCACCACCGCTTTGATGAGGCCAAGCGCGTGGTCGAGATCCTTCATCAGGGCCGATCCGCTGGCGCCGACGCCACCGGCACTTGTGACCTTTTTCGCAGGACAGCCCATGTTGATATCAATCATCCGCGCGCCGTTGGCCTCGACCATGCGGGCGGCTTCGGCCATCCAATGGGCCTCGCGCCCGGCAAGCTGTACGGCGGTGTTTTCAATGCCAAAGCCAAGCTCGGCCTTGCCACGCGCGCAGGGCCGCGCCTGGACCATTTCCTGACTGGCGATCATCTCGCTGACCACAAGGCCCGCGCCAAACCGCGACACTACGTTGCGAAACGGCAAATCGGTGATTCCCGCGAGTGGCGCGAGAAAAACCGGGTGTGTCATTGGCTGATCGGTCAATTGCAGGGTCACATGCCTAATCCTTGTGCAATGGGGGTGTTCTAGCCCTGAACCTTGGTCAAAACAATGATCGCAGGCCTAATTAACAGCCACTCAGGGACGTGGCGCCTGTTTTCTAGGCAATCGCACAGCCATTGCGCTTGCCCGCGTCGCGGCCTAAATCAGGATCATGACAATTGCCGCCCTCATCGTCGCCGCAGGCCGAGGCCGTCGCGCAGGCACGTCGACCCCCAAGCAATGGCAACCGCTTGCGGGCCGCCGGGTGATCGACTGGACGCTTGCGGCATTTCGCGCCACGCCGTCGATCGATCGCATCCTTGTGGTGTTGCACCCAGACGATCTTGGCTTGCTGCCCGCCGATCCTTCTATCGAGGTCACCACCGGGGGTCAGACCCGCGCAGACTCGGTGCGCAACGGGCTGGAATATCTGGCATCTGGTGTCGGACAGGGCGTCTCGCATGTCCTTATTCATGACGTCGCCCGATGCTGCATCAAACCGGCACATATTTCTGATGTGGTGGCCAAGGTCAAAGCCGCCGACACCCCCGGCGTCGCCCCGGCCCTTGCCGTGACCGACGCGCTCTGGATCGGGGCGCAGGGACAGGTTGCCGACACCCAGGATCGCAGCGGGCTTTATCGCGCCCAGACCCCGCAAGCCTTTGACTTTGCTTCTATTCTTGCCGCGCACCGCGCCCATCCGGGCGGCGCCGCCGATGATGTCGAGGTTGCCCGTGCCGCTGGCCTTGGCGTAAGCATCCTCAAAGGCGATGAAACCAACCTTAAAATCACCCATCCGTCCGACTTTGTCTGGGCCGAGAAAATACTGAGAGATCAGATGGATATCCGCATTGGTTCAGGTTACGACGTTCACCGGTTCGGCGCAGGCGATCACGTCATGCTCTGTGGTGTCGCGGTGCCGCATGAGCGCGGGCTTCAGGGGCATTCAGATGCGGATGTCGGCATGCACGCCCTGACCGACGCGATTTATGGCGCTCTGGCCATGGGCGATATTGGTCGCCATTTCCCGCCCACCGATCCGCAATGGAAGGGCGCCGAAAGCCACATATTCCTGCGCCATGCGGTTGGGTTGGCAGAGGAACATGGATTTAAAATCAACAACATAGACGTCACTCTGATTTGCGAGCGCCCCAAGATCACGCCTCATGCGGCCGCGATGCAATCTGCCTTGGCCGAGATCACCGGCGTCACGATTGATCGGATCTCCGTCAAGGCAACCACATCAGAACGCCTTGGCTTTACCGGGCGCGAAGAAGGCATCGCGGCGCAGGCCGCGGTAACATTGGTGAAGACATGCGCATAAGCCATTTGATTGCAACGTTTTTTTATGTCGGCCATCTGCGTCCGGCACCCGGAACATGGGGATCTCTGGCGGCGCTGCCGGTGGCCTGGGCTTTGCACATGCTCGGCGGGCCGATGCTTTTGGCGGCTGGCGTCATTATATCCTTCACATTAGGTGTGTGGGCCACAGCGCAGGAAACAAAAGGAAAAGATGATCACGATCCCTCTGAAATTGTGATTGATGAGGTCGCCGGTCAATGGCTTGCCTTTTTGCCGGTCTCTATCGGGGCTGCCCATGCCGGTGCCGACCTTTTGGCACTTTGGCCGGGCTGGGTCACGGCCTTTGTCGCGTTCCGGTTTTTCGATATCCTCAAGCCTGGCCCGATCGGCTGGGCGGATCGACGCAACGACGCTTTCGGCGTGATGCTTGACGATATATTCGCCGGGATCGCGGCGGCGCTTTGCGTGATGGCGGGGGCGGCAATCTCTCACGGTTTGCTCGGCCTATGACGGTCGCCGATCTTCTGGCGCGGGCGCGCGACAGGGGCCTGCGCATCGCCACCGCCGAGAGCTGTACCGGCGGGAGGATTGCCGCCCGCCTGACCGACATCGCCGGGTCATCCGACGTGTTTGACCGGGGCTTTGTGACCTATTCCAACGCGGCAAAACAGGACATGCTGGGCGTGCGCCCGGCCACGCTTGAGGCGCATGGCGCGGTCTCGGAAGAGGTGGCCGGCGAGATGGCGGTGGGCGCGATTCTCCATTCGCTTGCCGATATTGCCGTCTCTGTCACGGGCATTGCCGGGCCGAGGGGCTCCGAGCACAAGCCCGAGGGGCGCGTGTGCTTTGG